>NZ_JBQQOC010000013.1:0-87992 GCF_052264515.1 Candidatus Corynebacterium faecigallinarum | reverse complement strand
GGATCGGTGTTGGCTGCCTGTCTGGAGGACCACAACAACCACTTTCGACCGAGAATCTGTTGAACGATCCGTTCGCGGGATTCTCGATCGAAAGTGGTTGTTTCCGCTCTATGGGAGTGCGGAAAGGCCGGGTCGGCTGGGGACAAGGCAGGTGTCGGAATACACCGACACCCCCGTATCCCGGTCGGACCGGGAAGCGGGGGTGGACAGTGACTGAAGGACTGATCCCTAGCAGTCGAAGTACAGCTCGTACTCCAGCGGGGTCGGGGTCAGACGGTTCGGGGAGATCTCGGTGTCGTACTTGTACGCGATGTAGGTGTCGATGAGATCCTCGGTGAACACGCCACCCTCGGTGAGGAACTCGTTGTTCTCCTCCAGGGCCTTCAGTGCGGCCTCGAGGGAGGTCGGGGCGGTCGGGATGCCGGCGGCCTCCTCCGGGGGCAGCTCGTAGAGGTCCTTGTCGACCGGGGCGTGCGGCTCGATGCGGTTCTTGATGCCGTCGAGGCCGGCGAGCATCATCGCGGCCATACCGAAGTACGGGTTACCCGAGGGGTCCGGCGCACGGAACTCCAGGCGCTTGGCCTTGGGGTTGGAGCCGGTGATCGGGATACGCACGGCGGCGGAGCGGTTACGCTGCGAGTACACCAGGTTGATCGGGGCCTCGAAGCCCGGAACCAGGCGGTGGTAGGAGTTCAGCGTGGGGTTGGTGAACGCCAGGACAGCGCCGGCGTGGTGCAGGATGCCGCCGATGTAGTAGCGGGCCAGGTCGGACAGGCCGGCGTAGCCTGCCTCGTCGTAGAACAGCGGCTTGCCGTCCTTCCACAGCGACTGGTGGGCGTGCATGCCGGAACCGTTGTCGCCGGCCAGGGGCTTCGGCATGAAGGTCGCGGTCTTGCCGTTGGCGGCAGCGGTGTTCTTGACGATGTACTTGAAGGACTGCAGATCGTCCGCAGCGTGCAGCAGGGTGTTGAACTTGTAGTTGATCTCCTGCTGGCCACCGGTGCCCACCTCGTGGTGGAAACGCTCGATGTCGTAGCCGCTGGCGAGGAGGTTCTGCACCATCTCGTCGCGGACCTCGACGGTCTGGTCGTAGGGTGCGACCGGGAAGTAGCCGCCCTTGACACGGGTCTTGGAACCGGTGTTGGGGGTGCCGTCGGTGTTGGTGTCCTTGCCGCGGTTCCACCAGCCCTCGTTGGAGTCCACCTCGTAGAAGGACGCGTTCTGGCCGGCCTCGTACTTCACCTTGTCGAACAGGTAGAACTCGGCCTCCAGGCCGAAGTTGCAGGTGTCGGCGATACCGGTGGAGGCGAGGTACTCCTCGGCCTTGCGGGCAACGTTGCGCGGGTCACGGGAGAACGGCTCGCGGGTGAACGGATCGTGGACGAAGAACTTGATGTTCAGCGTCTTGTTCGACCGGAACGGGTCGATCTTTGCGGTCGCGAGGTCGGGCAGCAGGTTCATGTCGGACTCGTCGATGGTGGTGAATCCACGCACCGAGGAACCGTCGAACGCGAGGCCGGTCTCGGCGGTGTCCTCGTCGAATGCCGCAGCGGGGATCGTGAAGTGCTGCTCGGTTCCGGGGACGTCGGTGAACCTGACGTCGACGAACTCCACTCCCTCGTCCTTGATGAACTTGCTGACCTCTTCGGCTGTCTTAAATGCCACTTCTTCGACTCCTTGCAGTCGTGGTCGACCCAACTCGTATTGTCGCTGTCCAACCGTAGTCACGGGTTGTTGCCCCGCGGTCAATCCAATGTTACCGCCGCGTAACGGCTCCATGGGTCGCCAACCGGGTACTCACCCAAGGATACGGGGTGCAACTGGTCGAGGTAGCAAGGTGGGGGTATCCGCCTCAGTTGGGGTGCTGACCTGAACCGCCGGTAGTGTTGGAACCCATGGCACAGCGGCAGGACGACAATACGTCCAACACGGCGAAAGGTCCGGGCAAAGACAAGGCACGACAGCAGGCGGAGCGGGAGCAGCGACGCAACCGGCGCAAGCAGGTGCGGGATGAACGCGCCTCCCAACCCACCTGGTTGGAGGGGCCGCAGGTCCCGGGGCAGTACGAGGACCCGAAGGACCTGAGCTCCTACCCGGGCAAACTGCTGGGGATGCCGAAGGAGGGGGCGGGCTCGATCGCGTCCATGGTGCAGCGCATGCTCGCCCTGCTGGTGGACTGGACGGTCTGCTACGTCATGGCCTTCTTCATCACGCAGGCCACCGATGCGCTCGGTGGTGTGTCGTTCGTGGTGCTTCTCGTATGGGCCCTGTGGCGCATCGTCACGGTGTGGCTCTTCGGGCAGTCGCCGGGCCACGCACTGCTCGGCATCGGTGTGGCCCGTGTCGATGACGCGGATGCCCGGGTCGGCCTGGTCCGCTCCATTGTGCGTACGGTGCTGACGGTCTTCCTGCTGCCCCCGCTGATCCAGGACACCGACGGACGGGGAATGCATGACCGGGCGACCGGTACCGCGGTGATCCGAACCCGCTGATCCCCGGCGAGATCCTGGGGCACGATCCTGGGCAGAGCAAAACCCCCGCGCCGCCCCCTCCCGGTCGGCACGGGGGTTTTCTCAGCTCTGTGGGCCCCGCTGTCTCTGACTAGCCCCGCTTGTTGCGGTTCGCGGCGCGGCGTGCCCGACGGTTGATGCCTGCCGGGTTGGCGGCGTTGCGCGGCACCGGCCCCTTCGGCATCATCGACTCGCGCGAGTGCAGCTTCGCGATGGACTCCACGCGGCTGTTCAGGGCGGGGACGTCCTTTTTCTTGAGGTTGCGGGGCATGCGGACCAGGTGGTTCTGCAGCTTGCGGATCTCGACCTCGTCCTCACCCTTACCGATGTAGACGTCGTAGATCGGGGTGTTGCCGAGAATGCGGGCCAGACGCTTGCGCTCCTGGGCCATCATCGGCTTGAGGCGGTGTCGGCTGCCCTCGCCGACGAGGATGACTCCGGGCACGCCGACGACCCGGTGGACAGCGTCCATGTGGGTGTTGGATGCCACGGCGGTCTCGGTGATCCACTTGACGCCGACACCGTCACGCAGGTTCTGCAGGGCCCAGCCGGCTGCACCGGCCTCGCCTTCGATCTGGTCGTACACGCCGGCCTGCAGACGCCGGGAGAAGATCCAGAAAGCCGCGAGCACACCGAACATGATGCCGACGATGAGGTTCAGCCACCACCAGCCGAACAACAGGCTCAGAGCCAGCATCACGACTATGGGGACCAGGAACCCCAGCAGCATGAAGGGGATGAGCTTCTTGTCCTTCTTGCGCTGCATCTGGAAGGCCTGCCACATCTGACTCCTGGTCTGCTTGCGGCGCACCTTCTTACTGGCCTTGGCCAGCTTCTTGTTTTCCTTTTCCCGGGGATCTTTCGCCATGCCCCTACCTTAGAACATCAGGGCCTATAACCCGCCAAGCGGCAGGCGATAGTGTTACCGTGCAGCGGAGACAGGGGTCTCGGCGGAGGGGCCGTACTTGTCCAGCAGGGTGCTGGCCTCCTGGCTGGTGGTCGAACCGAGAGTATCGCCGAGGTGGGAGAGGTTCTCCGGCAGGGCTTCGCCGCGGGCGGCCTTCGCCTCGGCGTAGAGGCGTCCCGAACGGTAGGACGACCGGACCAACGGGCCGGACATGACCGCGCCGAAACCCAGTTCCTTGGCGAACTCGGAGTGCTCCATGAACTCCTCGGGCTTGACCCACCGCTCGATCGGGTGGTGCATGCTCGTCGGACGCAGGTACTGGGTGATGGTGATGATGTCGGTCCCGGCGTCGTACAGGTCAGTCAGTGAGGACCGCACCTCCTCGGCGGTCTCGCCCATGCCCAGGATCAGGTTCGACTTGGTGACCAGGCCGAAGTCACGGGCGGCGCGGATGACCTCCAGCGAACGCTCGTAGCGGAACGCCGGTCGGATCCGCTTGAAGATCCGCGGGACGGTCTCCAGGTTGTGGGCGAAGACCTCCGGGCGGGCCTCGAAGACCTCGGCCAGCAGGTCCGGCTTGGCGGAGAAGTCCGGGGTCAGGTTCTCGACACCGGTGTTCGGGTTGAGTTCGTGGACCTTGCGGACGATCTCGGCGTAGAGCCAGGCGCCCTCGTCGTCGAGGTCGTCACGGGTGACACCGGTGATGGTGGCGTAACGCAGGTCCATGTCACGGATGTTCTCGGCGACGCGGCGGGGCTCGTCCCTGTCCAGGGGAGTGGGCTTGCCGGATTTGATCTGGCAGAAGTCACAACGCCGCGAACAGGTGTCACCACCGATGAGGAAGGAGGCCTCGCGCTCTTCCCAGCACTCGTGGATGTTCGGGCAGCCGGCCTCCTGGCACACGGTGTGCAGACCGGCGTCGGCGACCCGGTTCTTCATGTCCCGGTACTCCGGGCCCATCTTGGCCTGGGTACGGATCCAGCGGGGCTTCTGCTCGATCGGGGTCTGGGAGTTCTTTGCCTCGATACGAAGGAGACGACGTCCGTCAGCTTTCACAGTCACGTCCTCCAGCGTACGCGGAGTATTCCTCACATGCTAACCGGGCAAAAGCACTGGTTACACGGCGTCCTGTACCGCATCTCCGACCGCGCCGTGGGCGAGTCGTTCCGGGACGTCGGTGTCCGACATCGGCAGGGTTCCGTCGAGGGCGGCGAGCAGGTGTTCGGTGAACACCGGGGCCACCTCGGCGACATCCACCTCACGGTCGAGCTCGGCGGACAGGGTGGTGACCCCGGTGTCCGCCAGGCCGCACGGCACGATGTGGTCGTAGTAGTCCAGGGTGTTGTCACAGTTCAGTGCGACCCCGTGCATGGTGACCCCACGGGTCACGCGGATACCCACCGCAGCGATCTTGCGGGCAGGGACCAGGGCGCCATGGCGTAGCCCGGCCGGTAGCCAGACACCGGAGCGTCCGGGCACGCGTCCGACATTGTCCAGGCCGAGCGCGCGGCAGGTCGCCAGGACGGCCTCCTCGATACGCCGGACGTAGTCCACGACGTCAATCGGGTCAGCGAGCTTGATGATCGGGTAGGCCACCAGCTGGCCGGGGCCGTGCCAGGTGATGCGCCCACCCCGGTCGACATCGACCACCGGCAGGCCGTTGGTCGGCAGGTCCTCAGGCTGGGTGCGCTTGCCGGCGGTGTACGTCGGCGGATGCTGCAGCAGCAGGATGGTGTCGTCGACGTTGCCCTCGGCCCGTCGGCGGGCCAGGTCGGCCTGATGGTCCCAGGTGGACAGGTAATCGACGGTGCCGAGGTCGTCCACGGTGAGCGGCGCGTCTGACATCCGGATCGAGCCGTGCTGATATCCCATACCTCACGACTCTACCCCGCCCCGGTCGGGCGACCGGGGCGGGGTAGAGGAGAACCTTGTGCGCTGCGCGTCAGGCGCTGCGCACAGATCCTAGAGTTCGAGGTCGGCGGTGAAGTCGACGTTCTCCAGGCGGTCGCGGACGGTGGTCAGGAAGCGACCGGCGTCAGCACCGTCGATGACCTGGTGGTCGTAGGTCAGCGGCAGGTAGACCATGCTGCGGATACCGATGCTGTCGGCACCGTCCTCGCTGATGACCACGGGGCGCTTGACGATCGCACCGGTTCCGACCATCGCGGCCTGCGGCGGGACGAGGATCGGGGTGTCGGTCAGCGCGCCCTCCGAACCGATGTTGGTGATGGTGAAGGTGCCGCCGGAGATGTCGTTCGGCTTCAGCTTCTTGTTCCGGGCGCGGTCGGCGATGTCGACGATGGCCTGGGCCAGCTCCGGCAGGGACAGGTCCTGGGCGTCGTGGATCACCGGGGACAGCAGGCCGTCCTTGGTGTCCACGGCGATGCCGAGGTTGACCTTGTCGTGGTAGGTCATCTCCTGGGTCTCTGCGTCGTAGGACGCGTTGACGTTCGGGTGGGCCACCAGTGCCTCGACGACTGCCTTGGCGAAGAACGGCAGGTAGGTCAGGTTGATGCCGTGCTTCTCCTGGAAGGCGGCCTTGCTGTCCTTGCGGAGGTCGGCGATGTGGGTCATGTCGACCTCGTGGACCTGGGTCAGCTGGGCCGCACCGTGCAGCGAGTCCAGGGTGGTCTTGGCGGTGATCGCCCGGATGCGGTTGACCTTCTGGGTGGTTCCGCGCAGGGAGGCCTTCTCCGGGTCGACACCCGGGGCCGGAGTCTCCTCAGCGGCGGCGGAGGAGGCGGTCTCGCCGTTGGCGGCGGCCAGGACGTCCTGCTTACGGATGCGTCCACCGACACCGGTGCCCTCGACGGAGGCGAGGTCCACACCGTGCTTCTCCGCGAGCTTGCGCACCAGCGGGGTGACGTACGGCAGGTTGCCCTCGGCCGGAGCGGACTCCTGCTTGGGGGCAGCCTTCTCCTCCGGCTCCGGGGTGGGCTCCGGCTTCTCGGCGGCCTCGTCCTTCTTGGGCTCGTCCTTCTTGGGCTCGTCCTTCTTGGGCTCCTCGGCGGGCTCGTCCTTCGTTTCCTCGGCGGGCTCCTCAGCCGCGGCGCTGCCGTCACCGACACGGGCGATCACGGAACCGACGTCGATGGTGTCGTCCTCGTCGGCGAGGATCTCCAGCAGGGTACCGGCCACCGGCGAGGGGACCTCGGTGTCGACCTTGTCGGTGGAGACCTCCAGCAGCGGCTCATCGACCTCGACCTCGTCGCCGACGCTCTTCAGCCACTGGGTGATGGTTCCCTCGGTGACCGATTCGCCGAGTTCCGGCATGGTGACGTCGGTGCCCGAACCGGCTGAGTCTGAAGAGGATGAGGAAGATGAAGAGGACGCGGCAGACTTCTCCTCGTGGGCGGGCTCGTCGGCTTCGTCAGCTTCGTCGTCCTCAGCAGACTCCTCCGGCTCTGCGGGGGTCTCGTCCTCATCCGACTCGTCGGAGTCCGAGGAATCCTCGTCGGAACCGGAGTCACCGGCGGGCTCCTCACCCTCATCGCCGATCTCGGCGATGACACCTCCGACGTCAACGGTGTCGTCCTCTTCGGCCAGGATCTTCAGCAGCACGCCGGACACCGGGGAGGGGATCTCGGTGTCGACCTTGTCGGTGGAGACCTCCAGCAACGGTTCATCGACCTCGACGGTGTCGCCGACCTGCTTCAACCACTGGGTGACAGTGCCTTCAGTGACGGATTCGCCCAGTTCGGGCATTTCGACGGAGTGCGCCATGGTGTAGAAGCTCCTAAAAAGCGATGTACAGATGTGGAGTACAAAAATGGTCTCTGACCGAATAGTACATATGGTAGCGCGGTCGGGTTTGTCCCGGCTCTCCGGCCCGCCCCGAAAGTGGTGGAGCGGTGCGCCCGACACACCGTTACACCGGTGCCCTAGAATCGGTGACGTGTTCAACATCTTTGGTCGATCAAGGCGCACCGGCCCCCGCGGTCCCAGGGGTCCCCGGGGGACGGTGCGTCCCGCTGACCTGGACTATCTTCGGCAATGGGCCGCGGAACGCAGCGGGGTCGAGGCATATGTCGAGCCCGAGACCCTGGTCAACGAGATGTCGGTGGTGCTGGTCGACAAAACCGGGGAGTGGACGCGTCGTCGGATCGGTGGCCCAAAAGGCGTCGACGTGATCATCGAGGAGTTGGGCGTACGCGTGTACGACGCACAGTCGTCCGGGTACCCCCAGCGGATGCGCGACCGGATCGAGCGGGACCGCATCATCCGGCAGCGGTTGGAGGCCCGCGAGCGGCGCGCCCGCTTCGAGGAGCTCAACGGCGACGGGGACAACTAGGCCCCGTCGGTCTCGCCCAGGGCGATGTCCTCCAGCACGGCGATGATGGTGCGGACCGGGGCCCCGGTGGCCCGCCGCGGGGTGTACCCACGGGCCGAACCAGAGTTGTAGGCCGGACCAGCGACGTCGATGTGGACCCAGGGCAGTCCCTCGGTGACGAACGTGGCGAGGTAGTGCCCGGCCGCAGCCATGCCGCCCCACCCCTTGGTGGAGATATTGCGCAGGTCAGCCACATCAGAGGTAATGTCCCGGCGGATCTCCGCAGGCAGCGGCATCGGCCAGGCTTCCTCACCGACGACGTGGCCGATGTCGGCAACCCGGTCCCGGAAGGAGGGGGTGCCCATGACCGCAGACATCCGGTCGCCGAGAGCACGGACCTGCGCCCCGGTCAGCGTGGCGGTCTCCACGAGGAAGTCGGGCTCGTCCTCGCAGGCGCGGGCCAGGGCATCGCCGAGGATCAGGCGCCCCTCCGCGTCAGTGTTGAGCACCTCGGTGGTCGTCCCGCCGTAGTGTCGCAGGATGTCGCCGGGGCGCAGCGACACACCGTCCGGCATGTTCTCCGCCAGGGGGACGGTGGCGGTCACCGCGACAGGGAGTTCCAGTTCGGACGCGGCGATGACCGCGGCGACGACCGCCGCCGACCCGCCCATGTCGGAGATCATGTTGTCCATCTTCGCCGCCGGCTTCAGCGAGATACCACCGGTGTCGAAGGTGACACCCTTTCCCACCAGTGCGACATGGCGGGGGTCGTCCACCCCGTCCGGCACGTAGCTCACACGCACCAGTCGGGGAGGACGCTGGGATCCCTGGCCCACGCCCAGGATCGCCCCGAACCCCTGCTCGGCGAGATCATTCTCGTCGAGGACCTCCACCTCGAGGCCAGCCCCGGTGGCGCTGTGTTCGATGATCGTCGCGTAACTCTGCGGGTAGAGGAAATTCGCTGGGGCATTGACCAGGTCCCGGGCGAACGTCACGGCCTCGACGACCACGCAGGCGTGGGCGAAGACCTCATCGGCACCGGAGTCAGGGTTAGTGACAGCGCTGTCACCGGTGGCGACGAGGATGCGCAGGGGAGTGTCGGCGGTCCCGGTGCTGCTGCCGTAGCGGTAGCCGCCCAGGGCATGTCCCTCGGTCACCGGGCCGACCCCCAGCACGCCCAGCAGGCTCAGTACCGAGGTGGCCCCGGTGGCCCCGGTGGCCCCGGTGGACCCGGTAGTCACAGGGAGTTCAGCGGCCACCGCCCGGGAGGCGGCACCGGCGGCGGCACGCAGGCCGTCCTCGGTGACGGCGTCGGCGTCCCCCAGTCCGACGGCGACGATCCGGCCGGCGGCAATGCCGGGCACGGACGGCAGCCCCACGACCTCCTCGGCGCGCCCGGTGGCACCCACCTCGACCAAGGACTTCCACACCTCAACCTGGACCTGCTCAGACACCGAGACGTCCAACGACGTCTCGATTCCCGACTCACCCACGAAGGTCGGCACCATCAGGACATCGACGTCGGCATCGGTGATCGCCCCCGAAAACAGTTCGAGTGCAGGAACGACACCGCGACGCAGTATCGCCGACGGGTTCGGGTTCATCGAATCTAGCTGGTCTGTGGGAGCCGCGCTCGTGGTCATCCCTCACCTCTCCTACGCTCATGGGAACCGACGGGTCTAAGATACAGGCCATGTCTGATTCTGCGCCCGGTTCCGCCGACACCACCCAGCCGTTCACCCGTACCCTCACCGACACGCCGACGCCGGTGGAGCAGATCGAGGAGGTGCTCGCCAACCCCGGGTTCGGCAAGTACTTCACCGACCACATGGTCGTCATCGACTGGTCGCAGGACGCCGGATGGCACGAGCCGCGCCTGGTGCCGTACGCCCCGCTGCAGATCGACCCGGCCTCCTCTGTCCTGCACTACGGACAGGCGATCTTCGAGGGGCTGAAGGCCTACCGTCAGCCGGACGGTTCCATCGCCACCTTCCGACCGGACAAGAACGCCGCGCGGATCCGCTCCTCGGCACGCCGCATGGCGATGCCTGAGCTACCCGAGGAGCTCTTCCTGGAGTCTCTGAAGCAGATCGTCGACGTCGACTCCGCCTGGGTCCCCGCCGCGGGTGGCGAGGCGGCGCTGTACCTGCGCCCCTTCATGATCTCCAGGGAGGTGGGACTCGGCGTCCACCCGGCCAACAGCTACAGCTTCTACGTCATCGCCTCCCCGGCCGGCGCCTACTTCAAGGGCGGCATCACCCCGGTCAGCGTGTGGCTGTCGACCGAGTACGTCCGCGCGGCCCCCGGCGGCACCGGTGCCGCAAAGTTCGCGGGCAACTACGCCGCCTCGCTGGCAGCCCAGTCCTTCGCCGAGGAGAAGGGCTGCGACCAGGTCGTGTGGCTGGACGCCGCCGAGCACACCTGGATCGAGGAGATGGGCGGGATGAACCTTGCGTTCATCCTCCAGGGCGACTCTGATTCCGAGTCGGCTGAACTGGTCACCCCGGAGCTCTCCGGCTCCCTGCTGCCCGGTGTCACCCGCGAATCCCTGCTGCAGCTTGCCGCGGACGACGGTCTGAAGGTCACCGAGCGTAAGTTCAGCGTCGAGGAGTGGAAGCAGACCGCCGCCTCCGGCGAGATGCGGGAGGCCTTCGCCTGCGGAACCGCCGCAGTCATCACCCCGGTCGGCACCGTGAAGGACAAGACCGGTGCATTCCAGGTCAACGGTGGGGAGTCCGGCGAGATCACCATGCGGCTGCGTGAGCACCTGACCGGTATCCAGCGCGGCACCGTAGAGGACGCCCACGGCTGGAACTACACCCTGGTCCCGGCTCGCTCCGGCGAGTGACGGCGCACCGCTAGGGGGACGCCAGGGGGATTGCCGGTACGGACTATTCGGCGGTGCGGTCGCGGTCAGCGACCACCGCGGCGGTCCGCACCATGGGCAGGACGGCCAGGCCGGCGCCGCAGCCGGTCCCGGGCAGGCCCAGATCAGCGTCGTGGATGGGGGAGAGCGACAGTCGACGCAGCGCAGCGGGCGCCGACGGCTGATCGGGGGTGTGGGGGGCCAACCACCAGTCGGCCGACCCCGGACGCAACGCCTCCGCCAGCAGAGCAGCGGCGAGAGTGGCCGGGCCGTCCAGAATGACCGGCGTGCGGCGCTCGGCGGCCTGGGACAGCAGGCCGACGACGACCGCGAGTTCCGCAGTACCGATCATCCGCAGGATCTCACGGCTGGACGACGCCGTCGCGGGGCCACGGCGAAGACGTCGGGTGGTGAACATCAGGTCGCGTACCAGAATGACTCGCCGCTGCCAGTCCGGGTCGTCGGCGCGCAACAGGTTCACCGGCTCCACGTTGCAGCGGGTACCTATGACGGCGGCAGCAGCTGCGGCCGCATCAGCGTCTGCGCCGGGCATGCCGACGAGCAGCAGGGGAGTGGCGGCGTCAGCGTGGGCGTCAGCCTGGGCCTGCCCCTGCGCAATGAGGGCCAGCACATCCTCGGCGGTCAGTCCGGCCGTCGCGGCGGTGACGACCTCGAGGTCCGCCCCACTGATCGTCGCCAGGTCGTTGAGCACCGACCCGCCGGCCGCGAGCGACTCCGCGGCGGGGGAACCGTCCTGCGTGACGGCCACGAGGGCGGGACGTGCACCGGACCCCGTCTCGTCCGGCACGAGGGCGGTGACGCAGCCGGTCGTGGTGACCCAGTCCCGGAGTCTGGCAAGAACCGTCATGGTTGATGGGACGCGCTAGACCGTGTCGCCGAGCTGCACCTGCGGTGCCGGCGTGCGCATTTTGCGGATCATGGTGGCGCGGGTGAAGGCGTAGAAGCCGATCGCCCACTTGCCGAAGGTGTTGTCGGGATAGCGTTCGTTCACCAGGCGGGTCGCCCGGCGGCCCAGGAAGAAGCCCTCGACGACCATCACGATGATCACCACGAGCATGAACACGGACAGGGAGTTCGCCAGCAGCGGGAAGCGCGTACCGATGATCATCACGACCACGACGACCAGGGCGATCGGCAGGAAGTAGTTCATCAGGTAGCGCTTGGAGTCGACGTAGTTACGGACCAGCAGCTTCTCCCTGCCCTGGTCGCGGGGCAGCAGGTAGTCCGGGTCGCCGGCCATCATGCGCTCATTGGCCTTCTGGCGCGCGGCGGCGGCCTCTTCACGCTGCTTGCGCTTCTGCTCCTTGTACTCCTCCTTGGACATGGAGGATTTGACGTCCTTCTTGCGCTGACGTGCCTCCTTCGGGGTCAGCGGAGCGTCGTAGTGGGCGCGACGCACACCCGTGGAGCGCTCAACCTCGTTACGCTTCGGGGTCGGCCGCCCCTTCTTCGCGGTCTGCCCCTTCGGCAGTCCGGAGTCGTCGGTGTCGCCGAAGGTGTCGGCGGCCTGATCAGACTGGACGCTGGCGGCGGTTGCGTCGGTGTTGGCGGTGTCGTCAGAGTCGGAGCTGTTCTTCCACGGGAGTTTCACACCTCACAGGCTAGAGCACCGGAGGTGTCCGGTGCCAAAGGGGGCGGCGGTAGGGCGGAGAAGTCTCCGGTGAAGTCTCTGGTGAAGTCTCTGCCACGCCACGGGAATACTCTGGTGGCTTTCGTGGTTATGGGGGAGTAGTTTGGGAATATCCGCACCAGACGTGCATCAGAAAGCCGCGCATCAGACCAGGAGGAATTGATGACCGCTCCCGAGAAGACCACCGGGGTTGAATTGACCACCGCCGCCGCAGGGAAGGCAGCCGGACTGCTCGCCCAGGAGGGACGGGACGATTTGGCACTGCGTATCGCCGTGCAGCCGGGCGGCTGTGCTGGTCTGCGCTACCAGCTCTTCTTCGACGACCGTTCGCTGGACGGCGACCTCGTCGATGAGGTCGAGGGTGTCCGTCTGATCGTCGACAAGATGTCGGCGCCGTACCTGACCGGTGCAAAGATCGATTTCTCCGACACCATCGAGTCCCAGGGTTTCACCATCGACAACCCCAACGCCGGCGGGTCCTGCGCCTGCGGCGACTCCTTCAGCTGATCTGACAGCTGATCAGAAGACCTGGTCCGCCGTACGCCGGAGACCCCGTCTTCACCAGAGCGACCCCAACTGAGCATAGACCCGGCGAATCCGCGGATTCAGCGGGTCTACGCTCAGTTGGGGTCGCTTCATGTCCGTGTGGAACGGTGGGTAATCCCTCGGCGGCACACGGGTGATGCTCTGCCCCTCGGTCAGAACAACCACAACCGATCGACAATCCCCTGAACACTGAGGTTCGCGGGATTGTCGATCGGTTGTGGTTGTTGGGGTGCCGGGCCCCGAGTGCTCTACAGGTGGACTGGGAAGTCGCGCTCGTCGATCTCCGGGTGGATCCGGTCCTCGACGAAGATGCCGTGCCAGATCATGAAGGCGAGCACGGTCCACAAGCGACGCGAGTGGTCGGGGCCGGTGCCGGTCGCCGACCCGGAGGAGAAGGACACCCGGTGCTCCTCGAGCATGGCCAGCACCTCGGCCTTGTTGAAGATGTGGTCGGTCTGGGACTCCTGGATGGTGGTCTTCGCCCAGTCGTGGAGCTCCTCGCCGGCCAGCCAGTGACGCAGCGGCACCGGGAAGCCCAGCTTCTTCCGGTTGATCACATGCTCCGGGACGATCAGCTCCAGGGCACGACGCAGCGCGTACTTCGTGGTGCCGTGGCCGACCTTCAGCTCGTGAGGGATCGTTCGGGCGACGTCGAAGACAACCTTGTCGAGGAACGGAACGCGCAGCTCCAGTGAGTTGGCCATGGTGATCTTGTCCGCCTTGACGAGGATGTCGCCGCGCATCCAGGTGAACAGGTCGAGGTGCTGCATCCGGGAGACCGGGTCCATGTCGGTGGAGCGGGCGTAGATCGGAGCGGTGACCTCGCGGTGGTCCCATTCGGGACGTGCAATCCGCAGGACGCGCTCCAGCTGCTCGTAGTTGAAGGACCGGGCGTTGCCGTAGTAACGCTCCTCCATCGGGGTGGTGCCACGCTGCAGCAGGGACTTACCGCGCATACCGTCCGGCAGCGCGTTGCCGACGGCCCCCAGCACCTTCTTGATCGGGGAGGGGATCTTCTCGAAAGGAGCCAGCGACAGCGGCTCCTTGTAGATGGTGTAGCCACCGAAGAGCTCGTCAGCGCCCTCGCCGGAGAGCACCACCTTGACGCGTTCGCGGGCGGCGGCGGCGACGAAGTAGAGGGGTACCAGGGCGGGGTCTGCGACCGGGTCGTCGAGGTACCAGATGATCTTGGGGACCGCGGCTGCGAACTCCTCGGGGGAGACCACCTTCACCACGTGCTCCACCCCGATCGCGGCGGCGGACTCGGCGGCCACGTCGACCTCGGAGTACCCCTTGCGCTCGAACCCGGTGGTGAAGGTGATCAGGTCAGGGTTGTGCTGCTTCGCCAGTGCCGCGATGGCGGTGGAGTCGATGCCGCCGGAGAGGAAGGAGCCGACGGTCACGTCAGCACGCATGTGCTTGGCGACCGAGTCCTGCATGGCGTCCGCGATCCTGCGGAACAGTTTGTCCTCGCTGCCGGCCGGGACGGGGACGACAGGGAAGGTTGGCTCGAAGTACCGGACGGCCTCTACGTCGCCGCCGGGGGTGAGGGTGGCGTGGCAGCCGGATTCCAGGCGGCGGATCCCGGCGTGCAGGGTCTCCGGCTCGGGGACGTACTGCAGGTCTGTGTAGTGGACGATGGCACGGTCGTCAAGACTCTTGTCCAGACCAATGGCGTCGGCCATGTCGAGAATCGACTTCTTCTCGCTGCCGAAGGCGGTACCTGCGGCTGTGGTGGCGTAGAAGAGCGGCTTGATGCCGAAGGGGTCGCGGGCCAGGAACAGGGAGCGTTCCACCGAGTCCCACACCGCGAAGGCGAACATGCCACGGAGGTGGTTGACGACGTCCTTGCCCCAGTGGTGGAAGCCCACCACGATGGTCTCGGAGTCGCCGGAGGTCTGGAACTCGTAGCCGGCAGCCTGCAGCTCCTCACGGAGTTCGAGGTAGTTGTAGATCTCGCCGTTGAAGGTCATCGAGTAACGGGCGGGGGCGTCCTCCGGGCCCCACTGCAGAGGCTGGTGGGAGTGCTCCAGGTCGATGATCGAGAGGCGGTTGAAGCCGAAGACGACAGAGTCGTCGTTCCAGGTCCCGTCTTCGTCGGGGCCACGGTGCCGCATGCACGGCAGGGCGTGGGCGACGGCGTCGACGTAGAGGTCGGCGTCGTCCTGCGCGGTCAAGAATCCAAGAAGTCCACACATGGGCGCTAGGGGTCATCTCCGTAAAATTCGGCGGCCGGGGTAGTCCGGGTGGGCATTTTGCTGAATCACCAGACTACTCGGCGGCCCCCTCGGCGCGTAGTAAGGCGTGTCAAGTGACCCAGGCAACCCCGAATAGGGCCGATGTGGAATCACAACGGTGTGCATGATGGTGGACCGCGACCCCCCATGCACTATTGTCGGATGGTGACACGGGACCCAGGTGCGTCCTCTGCAGACGATGACACCGCTGCGGTCCCGATGAACACGACGTGTGATTGAGGAAGGCATACTCGCGTGGAACAGCGAAAAGTTCACGGCACCGGGCGCAAGCTCGGCCTTGCCGGAGTACTGGGACTTGGTTCCCTGGCCCTGGTCGGTTGCGATGTCGCACCCCCCGACAACGGTTTCTTCCATGCCCTGCGCATGGGCTGGCCCGACGGCATCACGCCCGAGGCTGAGTCCATGGGCAACTTCTGGGTGTGGACCTGGGTCGTTGCCTGGATCATCGGCATCATCATGTGGACCCTTATGTTCGTGGTGATCTTCCGCGACAGCGACAAGCGGGCCAAGAAGAAGGGCAAGCCGGAGTTCCCGCGGCAGACCCAGTACAACGTTCCGCTGGAGCTTGTCCTGACGGTCGTCCCGGTGCTCATCGTGATGGGCCTGTTCTTCTTCACCGTGCAGACCCAGGACAAGGTCACCGCACACGACAAGAACCCCGAGGTCAGTGTCGACGTGACCGCTTACCAGTGGAACTGGAAGTTCGGTTACGGCGAGGTCGACGGCAAGTTCACCTCCAACGGCGAGACCTACAACGGCGAGGACACTGATCGCGCTGACGCCGCCGAGGCAGCTGCCGAGGTCCCGCAGGACGACCGTGACGAGCACGGCAAGTCCGTGGGCCCGATCCACGGCAAGCTGAAGGACGACTTCACCTACCTGCACTACAACAAGATCGAGACCCTCGGTACGTCCGAGGAGGTCCCGGTGCTGGTGCTCCCGGTGAACACCCCGATCCAGTTCGATCTCGCGTCCTCTGACGTGATCCACTCCTTCTGGGTCCCGGAGTTCCTGTTCAAGCGCGACCTCTTCCCTCACCCGGAGGCCAACCAGTCGGAGCGTAAGTTCCAGATCGAGGAGATCGACGAGACCGGCGCATTCGTCGGCCGTTGTGCCGAGATGTGCGGTACCTACCACGCGATGATGAACTTCGAGGTCCGTGTCGTCGAGCAGGATCAGTTCGCTGACTACATGGCCTTCCGCGAGGCGAACCCGGATGCCAGCAACGCCGACGCTCTGCGTGAGATCGGTGAGGCCCCCTACGCAACCTCCACGAAGCCGTTCGTGCCGGGCCGTGACGCCACCCGTGGTGTCGACGGTGACAGCAACTACATCGATAGCCCCGCGTCCTAAGCCGGCCCAGAGAAACTAGGAGACGACAATGCGGCAGACAGCCAAGTTGATGTACGGCCTGACCCTGTTCCTCGGGGTGTTGGCGGCGGTGTACTTCTACGCCACCTCGCAGCTCAACGACGGGTCCAACCTTCAGGGTGCGGAGTGGGCAGGTGGCACCGGTCTGGTGCTGGCCTCCCTGCTGACCCTGTTCCTGGGTGTGTACTTCCACCTCAGCAACGCCAAGTCGGACATTGAGCCGAAGGACTGGGAGGAAGCGGAGATCGAGGACGGCGCTGGCGTGCTGGGCTTCTTCTCGGCAAGCTCCGGATGGCCTTTCCTCATGTCCGTGTCGATCGTGCTGATGGGTTACGGCATCGCCTTCTGGCTGCTGTGGCTGATCGTCATGGGTGCGGTCATGCTGATCTGGTCCACCGTCATGCTGAATCTCCAGTACGGTCTTCCGCCCGAGAAGGAATAGACCTTCCTCGCCGCCTGCCCTGACCGGGGTAGGCGGCTCACACAATGGTGACCCCGGGTCACCACCATCAAGGAGCACCCGCTGACTTCCTCGCGGGTGCTCCTTTGGCGTGTCCGACGGATGGGGGGGGCAGGGACGGGGGTCAGTCCCGTCCGACGATGTCCAGCATCTTCGCCTGCGCTGCGCCGGACTCCAGGGCCTCGCGGGCGACAGCCAACTGTTCGGTGAGGACCGTTTTCAGGTCACTGTCCTCCCAGCCTCGGACCGCGGCCAGCGCGCCGGCGGCGTTGAGCAGGACGGCGTCCTTCACCGCCCCCTCGAGTTCGCCGGCGAACAGGCGTCGGGCGATATCGGCGTTGAATTCCGGATCCCCGCCCTTGAGGGCATTGTCGTCGTAGACGTCCAGTCCGAAGCTGCGGGGGTTGATCGTGAACTCGCCGGTGCGTCCCTGGGCGTCGACGGTCACCACTTCGGTGGGGGCGGAGACGCTGATCTCGTCCATGCCGTCGAGGCCACGGACGATGAGCGCGCGCACCCCCTGATGGGCGAATGCGCCACCCATGATCGGCATCATGTCGCGGAAAGCGCAGCCGATCAGGCCGAACTTCGGGCCGGCCGGATTGGTCATCGGGCCCAGCATATTGAACAGGGTGGGGACCGCCAGCTCCGAACGCACCGGTCCGGCGAAACGCATCGCCGGATGGTAGGTCTTGGCGAACATGAACGCGAAGCCGGTCTCCAGGGCGTCGTCGTGGATGGTCTCGGGGGATCGTTCGACGTCGAGACCGAGTGCCTCGAGGACATCGGCGCCGCCGCACTTCGAGGACGCCGCACGGTTGCCGTGCTTGACCACAGGCACTCCGGTTGCCGCCACGACGAACGACGCCATGGTCGAGATGTTGACGGTGTGGTGACCGTCACCACCGGTACCGACGATGTCGACAGCCTCAAGAACATCGGAGAAATCGACCGGGGTCGCGAAACCCCGCATCGCCGATGCTGCGGCGGAGAGCTCGGCGGCCGAGATTCCCTTGACGCGCAGGCCGAAGGCGAAGGCAGCGAGCTGGGCGTCGGTGGCGTTGCCCTCCATGATCTGACTCACTGCCCAGCTGACCTGGTACTCGCTGAGTTCCTCGTGACGACCGATGCGGTCAAGGACACCGGGCCAGGTGAAGTAGCTCGGCGGAAGACTCGCGGGGTTCAGTGCCTGGACGTGGTCCGGTCGCGCTGAACTGTGCGATGAAGGTGAATCAGACGGCATGGATGAGTCCTCTCCTTATGGGGCCGTACGGATCGTTACGGTGTGTCTGACCAGGTTGGTCAGTGACCATCCTATTCCTCGCCCTGCCGCGGGAAAGGGGGTGGTCTGGGTCGCTGCGGTTTGGGACCCCGCGGGGGCCTCGCGGTACCCTGGTGTGGTGACCGCGGACGCTGCGGTGGGCTGCGGTTCCCGGCCGCCCCTTTACGGGGGTGGTGCTGCTCTGTGGTCGAGCCGGTCGAGTTCCGCGCATTATCAAAGGGGACGGGGACTCACCTGCAGTTATGGTGACGCGTCGGATATGGGGGCGGGGGAGTTCCCGACTAACCCCGTTTGTGGTGAGTTGCCAGGAAATCTGGAAGTGCGACCTGCAGTTTTGCAGATTGGGCGTGTCGAACCGGGGTTGCGAATCGACTATGGGTGAGCCGTCGGCCATACTTGTAGGCGTGACGAGCGCAGTTGGAAACCAAAGCATGGCAGCACCACAGCGTGCCGTGACGCTGAACCGACCGAATATGGTCAGCGTCGGCACGATTGTGTTCCTGTCTCAGGAATTGATGTTCTTCGCGGGACTGTTCGCGATGTACTTCGTCTCGAAGGCGAACTCCGGCGGCAATTGGCCGTCGGAGCCCACACATCTGAACGTCCCGTTCGCCCTGGCGATCACCGTGATTCTGGTGTCATCGTCGTTCACCGCACAGTGGGGAGTGTTCGCCGCCGAGCGCGGCGACGTCTTCGGCCTGCGGAAGTGGTACGCACTCACCATCGCGCTGGGGACGCTCTTCATCCTCGGCCAGGGATATGAGTACGTGATGCTGGTGCAGGAGGGCACCACGATCCAGAGCAGCGTCTACGGGTCGGTGTTCTTCATCACCACCGGCTTCCACGGCGCACACGTCATCGCCGGCGTGCTTGCTTTCGTGGTCATTCTTCTTCGCACGGTGAAATCGAAGTTCACTCCGGCCCAGGCCACATCCGCCGTCGTCGTGTCGTACTACTGGCACTTCGTCGACGTCGTGTGGATCGGACTGTGGATCACGATTTACTTCATCCAGTAGGCCGGACGGGCCGATGTGTGACGCTCGGCCGTTAAGCCCATCGCCTTCCAAATGACGAGTTAAAGGGAACAAGATGGATATCAACAATCCCACTCCCGAGGGGGAGCAGCCGCCGGCAACCGCCGCCACGGCTTCCACAACAGGCAAGAAGCGTCGAACCCGACGCAAGCTGCGCCGTACGATGGCCGGGGCGCTTGCGCTCGTGCTCGGTCTGACCGGTGCAGGTCTTGTCGCGCAGGCGTTCACGCCTGACCAGCAGACTGCCACCGCAGAGATGGACGCGGAGCAGATGATCACCCAGGGACAGGAGATCTACGAGGTCGCCTGTATCACCTGCCACGGTGCCAACCTCCAGGGTGTCCAGGACCGCGGTCCCTCCCTGGTCGGCGTCGGCGAAGGTTCCGTGTACTTCCAGGTGCACTCCGGCCGTATGCCGATGAAGCGCAACGAGGCCCAGGCCGATCGTAAGGACCCGCGCTTCAACGAGGCTCAGACTCTGGCGCTCGCCGCCTACGTCAACGCCAACGGTGGCGGCCCCGGCATCGTCAAGGATGACGACGGGAACATCGCCATGGAGTCCCTGCGTGGCTCCCACAACGAGGACGGCGCGATCGACCCGAAGGACGTCGCCCGCGGTTCCGACCTTTTCCGTCTCAACTGTGCGTCCTGCCACAACTTCACCGGTAAGGGTGGTGCACTCTCCGGCGGTAAGCACGCGCCGCCGCTGGACGAGGCGAATGAGCAGGAGATCTACCAGGCCATGCTCACCGGTCCGCAGAACATGCCTAAGTTCTCCGACCGTCAGCTCTCCGCTGACGAGAAGAAGGACATCATCGCCTACATCAAGTCCGCGGAAGAGACCCCGAACCCCGGTGGCTACGGCCTCGGCGGTATCGGCCCGGTCACCGAGGGCATGCTGATGTGGATTGCCGGAATCGTCGTGCTCATCGGTGCGGCTATGTGGATTGGAACCCGGTCATGAGTGATAACAACGTCACCTACTCTGAAGAAGAGATCAAGGGCATGAGCGACGAGGAGCTCGCCCGTATCGGCACCGAGCTCGATGATGTCACCATCGCCTACCGCAAGGAGCGTTTCCCCGTCGAGGGCGACCCCGCCGAGAAGCGTGCCGCCCGCGGTGTCGGTTTCTGGTGGGCACTGTCGGTCGTGTTCGGCCTCGCCTTCGTCGCGGTCTACCTCTTCTGGCCCTGGGAGTACAAGCACCTCGAGGAGGACGGCCTCTCGTGGTACACCCTCTACACCCCGATGCTGGGCATCACCTCCGGCCTGGCCATCATCTGCCTGGGTGTCGGCGCAGTCCAGTTCTCCAAGAAGTTCGTTCCGGAGGAGATCGCGGTCCAGAAGCGTCACGACGGTCCCTCTGACGAGATCGACCGCCGTACGATGTCCGCGCTGCTCAACGATGCGTGGAAGACCTCGACCCTGGGTCGCCGCAAGGTTCTGATGGGGCTGGGCGGTGCCGGTGTGGCGCTGGCCGGCGTCGCCATCGTCCTGCCGCTGGGCGGCATCGTCAAGAACCCGTGGAAGCCCACCTCCAAGATGGGTATCGCCGGCGACGGCACCCTGTGGACCACGGGCTGGACCCTGGTCAACGACGGCACCAAGGTCTACCTGGGCCGCGACACCGGTGCCATCGCCGAGGAGCACCACGGACACTGGACCACCCAGGGCGTCAACCGCCTGGTCCGTGTTCGCCCGGAGGACCTGGACGCCGGCTCCATGGAGACCGTCTTCCCGATGACCGAGGATATGGTCAACGACCACGATGCCTTCGATCCGGCCAAGGACGTCTACGAGGAGCAGATGCACTCCATCCACGGCTCCCGTAACTCCGTGATGCTGATCCGTCTGCGTCACGAGGATGCCCTGAAGGCTGTCCAGCGTGACGGCCAGGAGGACTTCCACTACGGTGACTACTACGCCTACTCGAAGATCTGTACCCACATCGGTTGCCCCACCTCGCTGTACGAGCAGCAGACCAACCGAATCCTGTGCCCGTGCCACCAGTCGCAGTTCGATGCACTGCACTGGGGTAAGCCGGTGTTCGGTCCGGCCGCCCGTGCACTGCCCGAGCTGTCCATCAACGTCGATGAGGACGGGTTCTTGTACGCTGACAAGAACTTCGTCGAGCCCGTCGGCCCTGCCTTCTGGGAGCGTCAGTCATGAGCACACCCACCAAGCCGTCCCGCGTGGCAGAGGCGGCCAACAACTTCGATGAGCGTTACACCGCTGCAGGCGGGCTGAGGAAGCAGATCAACAAGGTCTTCCCGAGCCACTGGTCTTTCATGCTCGGTGAGATCGCGCTCTACTCCTTCATCATCCTGCTGCTGTCGGGTGTCTACCTGACACTGTTCTTCGACCCCTCGATGGCCAAGGTCATCTACGACGGCGCCTACGCACCGCTGAACGGTGTCGAGATGTCTCGTGCCTACGCGACAGCCCTGGACATCTCCTTCGAGGTCCGCGGCGGTCTGTTCATCCGCCAGGTGCACCACTGGGCGGCACTGCTCTTCGCGGTGTCGATCATGGTCCACATGATGCGCATCTTCTTCACCGGTGCGTTCCGTAAGCCGCGTGAGGCGAACTGGGTCATCGGCTGCGTCCTGCTGCTGCTGTCCATCGCCGAGGGCTTCATGGGCTACTCCCTGCCGGACGACCTGCTCTCCGGTGTGGGTCTGCGCATCATGTCCGCCATCATCATCGGCCTGCCGATCATCGGTACCTGGCTCCACTGGATCATGTTCGCCGGTGACTTCCCGGGTGACATCATCATCCCGCGCCTCTACATCGCGCACGTGCTGCTGATCCCCGCGATCCTGCTTGCCCTGATCGCTGCCCACCTCGCGCTGGTCTGGTACCAGAAGCACACCCAGTTCCCCGGACCGGGCCGTACCGAGCGCAACGTCGTGGGTGCCCGAGTCATCCCGGTGTTCGGCGTTCACGCTGCATCGTTCGCCCTGATCACCTTCGGCTTCGTGGCACTGCTGGCCGGTGTCTTCCAGATCAACGCGATATGGAACCTGGGACCGTACAACCCATCACAGGTCTCTGCCGGTTCGCAGCCTGACATCTACATGCTGTGGACGGATGGTGCGGCACGTATCATGCCGGCCTGGGAGCTGTACCTGGGTAGTTACACGATCCCGGCCGTGGTCTGGGTCGCTGTCCTGCTGGGGCTGCTCGTTGTCCTGCTGTTCGCCTACCCCTGGATCGAACAGCACTTCACCAAGGACACCGCGCACCACAACCTGCTGCAGCGTCCGCGCGACGTTCCGGTCCGCACCTCCCTCGGTGTCATGGCACTGGTCACCTACGTCATCCTCACGGTCTCCGGTGGTAACGACCACGTCGCCGCGTTCTTCAACATCTCGCTGAATGCGATGACCTGGGCCGGACGTATCGGCTTCATCCTGCTTCCGCCGCTGGCGTACTTCATCACCTACCGGATCTGCCTGGGTCTCCAGCGCAACGACCGCGCGGTGCTGGAGCACGGGATCGAGACCGGTACCATCCGCCAGCTGCCCAGCGGCGGCTTCATCGAGGTCCACCAGCCCATCGGCCCGGTGGACGAGCACGGACACCCGATCCCGCTGCCGTACGCCGGTGCGCAGGTGCCCACCAAGCTCAACCAGCTCGGCTTCGCCGGTGCCCCCGGACGTGGTTCCCTGTTCAAGCCTGACCCCGAAAACATCGTCCGCCAGGTCGAGGAGATCGAGGAGGCCAACGAGAAGGAGCGCAAGGAGATGCTGATCCGTCTCCAGGAGGAGAACCGCCGCCAGCTCGGCGGCGAGGGCCACGAGAACCCGTAGCCCGACACCACTCCAGACAGCGCCCCACCGTGATCATCACGGTGGGGCGCTGTCTATGTCTCCTCACGTGTCCGCTGCGGCGCGTTGGAGCCACTGCAACAGATCCACCGTGGCGAGCACGTCCTCCTGCGCGCGGTGGACAGGGGAGTGCGCTAACCCAAGGACGGCGGCCAGCCGGTCCAGACGGTACCGACCTACCTTCTCCCTCGGAATGAGCTCCCGGGCGCTCTCCGCGGTACACAGCGTCGAGTCCGCCTCGAGGCTGGCCCGTCCCTCACGGCGGAGCTCGCCGTTGATGAAGGCCATGTCGAAGGAGACGTTGTGTCCGACCAGGGTGCGGTCCCTCGTCAACGTCACAAGATCGTCGAGCACCGCTGAGACCGGAGGCTGTCCAGACAGGTCGGCGTCGGTCATTCCGGTCAGCCCGGTGATCACCTGGGGGAGGGGGATGCCCGGGTCCACGAGGGAATGGACGGACTCGACGATGTCCCCGTCCACGAGGTGGACGGCGGCGACCTCGATGATGCGGTCATTGTCCGGATCCAGTCCTGTGGTCTCGCAGTCGAGGATGACGCAGTCACGGAGTGCCGCGGACAGAGACTGAGACAGAGACTGAGACAGAGACTGAGCCGGGGAGTCAGGTCGAGGGATCACAGTCATCTACTCTACGTCGACTGCGCGTGTGTCTTGCTGTGGCTCTGTGTCGTCCCTGTCGTTTCTGTGTCCCTGTGACGCATGTGACTGATGGTCACAGCAGCTGGTCAGCAGACCGACACGTTCGCCGTATGTGACGAGGATCACATTTATCTTTCCTCCGGTCGACCGTGCGGGATTGCAGTGCTCGTACTGACCGGCTCCGATCCCATATAAATGCAGGTCAAGTCATGCTCTGAGTGGCCCGGGTTCACACGCTGCCGATAGGGTCGAGCTTTGGTCGCGATTCAATAACGGTTAGATAACGGTCCTGCACCGGTCTGGTCACGGTGTGGGAGTTGGACAAGCTCGAGATCATTTCGTAATCTTCTCGTGACCTTAAGGGGCGACCACATCGCCAGAGATAACGACAGCCCCGACAGCGAGCATGAAAGGCACTATCCACATCATGGGCAAGCACAGCTTGAAGAAGGACCACTCCCGCCGCAACGCCGCCGTGGCAGCTGCAGTGGGCGTGGGCGCAGTCATCGCGCTCCCCGCGACCGCGCAGGCCGTGACCGTCCAGGTTCCGGGCACCAACCACTCGGTTGAGGCCCCCAGCGAGGCCGTTGACTTCGCCGGCCAGTACGTGGACGTCGACGCCTACCTCGCCTCCGCCGACCGGGCCTCCGCCCCGTCCGCCCCCGCGGCCCCGTCCGCCTCCAAGAGCGTCGGCCAGAAGATCGCCGACGCCGCCATGTCCAAGCAGGGCGCCCCCTACTCCTGGGGTGCCGCCGGTCCGGATGCCTTCGACTGTTCCGGCCTGACCAGCTGGGCTTACGGCCAGTTCGGCAAGTCCATCCCGCGTACCTCCAGCGACCAGGCATACTCCGGTACCCCGGTGTCGCTGAACGCCCTGAAGCCGGGCGACATCGTCTCCTACTACGGTGGCGCCTCCCACGTTGCCATCTACATCGGCGACAACAAGGTCGTGCACGCCGTGAACTCCGGCACCCCGGTCAAGGTCAACGACCTGAACTACATGCCGGTCAACAACGCCGTCCGTTTCTAGGACCGCACCATCGCGCGCCAAGGCGCGCCACTTTCCGCAGCCCCGTGCACGACCCTGCCGACACGGCCGGGCCCGACCACGGGGCTGCGTCGCGTATGAATTACGGATCCATAACGAAGTTGTGGCATTATATGCGCATTACACCTGATCATGGGAAGAGGATCAACGACAGTGACTAGCCACCGTCTTCGGGCAACCACCACGGCCGCCAACGCGGCCACCCCGGCACCCTCCAGTCGCACCGCCCGCGCCGTCGCCGGGCTCGGAATCACCGCCGCCCTGGCCCTCGGGACCGTCGGCACCGTCGGTATCGCGGTCGGTGACCCTGACGATGCAGCATCCTCTGCCGGAGAGGTCGACACCTCCCCGCTCCCCACCGACGCAGATGGTCTGCTCGAGCGCCTCGAAGAGGTCTCCCGCCAGGCCCAGGTCACCAGCGACGAGGTCGAGGAGAACCGCGCCGAGATCGAGGACGCACGCGGGCGGCTCGACGCCACCAACCGCACCTCCGAGCGACTCACCGCAGAGGTCGACCGTGCCCGCGCCGCCGTCGAGGACTCCCGCACCCCGGTCACCGAGCTGTCCCAGTCCCTCTACCGCGGTGCCGTCATCGACCCGGTCACCGCGGTCGCCGGTGCGTCCAACCCACAGGACGCCATCGACCGTCGGGCCTTCGCCAGTGCGCTCAACGCCGACCGCTCCGGCAAGCTCGCCGATCTGCAGGACAGTCTGCGCGAGGCCGACGAGCAGGAGAGCCGGGCGCAGCGCGCCAAGGCCTCCGCCGACTTCCAGCTCAGCGTGCTGCATTCCCAGGAGCGTGAGCTTGAGGAGCGCACCGATGCCCTGGAGGAGCTCAAGACCCAGATCGCCACGGCCGTCGACGGCCTCAGCCCGGAGGAGAAGCGTCGCTGGGCAGACCGGAATGGCCCGATCGACGTCGACGTCAAGGAGTTCCTGGGTGAGCTCACCGATGCCTCCGGCGTGGTCGGCGCGGCGATGTCCAAGCTCGGTTCCCCGTACTCCTGGGGTGCCACCGGGCCGGATTCCTTCGACTGCTCCGGGCTGATGCTCTGGGCCTACCAGCAGAGCGGCAAGTCGATCCCACGTACCTCCTCCGCACAGATCGCCGGCGGCACCTCGGTGTCGCGCGGGGACCTGCAGCCCGGCGACATCGTCGGCTTCTACCCGGGGGTGACCCACGTCGGCATGTACATTGGCGACGGTCAGATCGTCCACGCCTCGGACTACGGCATCCCGGTCCAGGTCGTCAGCGTGGACAGCATGCCTTTCGCCGGCGCGGCGCGGTACTAACCACCCATGCCCGGCAGTAGCAGCAGGGTCCTCCTGGTCACCAATGACTTCCCGCCGACCGTCGGCGGAATCCAGAGCTACCTGCGCGACTACTGCGCCGAACTCGAACGGCGCAGCCCCGGCGCCCTCACCGTCTTCGCCTCCACACAGGACCCTGCCGCCGCCGAGGAGTACGACGCCTCACTTCCGTACGAGGTCGTCCGGTGGCCACGTCGGATCATGCTGCCCACTCCGGCGACGGCCCGTCGGATGGCACAGCTGATCACCGAACGAGACATCGACACCGTCTGGTTCGGTTCCTCGACCCCCATGACCCTGATGGGTGCGGCGGCCCGCCGTGCCGGGGCCAGCCGCGTGGTGGCATCCACCCACGGCCACGAGGTCGGGTGGTCGATGGTGCCCGGTGGACGTTCCGTCCTGCGCGCCATCGGACGCCGGACGGACTGCCTGACCTATGTCTCGCGCTACGCCCGCAACCGATTCCGCGACTGTTTCGGCCCAGACGTCGCCTGGGAACCCATGCCTGGCGGAGTCGACTCCACCGTCTTCCGCCCCGATCCGCAGGGCCGGGCGATGATCCGTGCGCGACACGGCATCGACGACCGGAAGGTCATCGTGTGCGTCTCCCGCGTCGTCGCCCGTAAGGGCCAGGACACCCTGGTGGAGTCCCTGCCGCAGATCCTGCACGAGGTGCCGGACGCCCACCTGCTCATCGTCGGCCCCGGCGACTACGCCGAGTCGCTGCGCAGCCGGGCCAACGCCCTGGGCGTGGCGGAACATGTCACTTTCACCGGACCGGTCGACTACGACGAGCTGGTCGCGCACTATTGCGCCGGTGACGTTTTCGCCATGCCGGTGCGCACCCAGGGCGGCGGTTTCAGCGTCGAGGGACTGGGCATCGTATTCTTGGAGTCCCAGGCCTGTGGCGTCCCGACGATCGCCGGCGACGGGGGAGGGGCACCGGAGACCGTCCA
The DNA here is from genome assembly GCF_052264515.1 of Candidatus Corynebacterium faecigallinarum. Lineage (NCBI taxonomy): Bacteria > Bacillati > Actinomycetota > Actinomycetes > Mycobacteriales > Corynebacteriaceae > Corynebacterium > Candidatus Corynebacterium faecigallinarum. The sequence continues at coordinate 61,035 of NZ_JBQQOC010000013.1, read as the reverse complement.
GGACGGGGTGACCGGCGACGTCGTCGACGGCACCGATGTCGCGGCCGTGGCGTCCTGTGTTGCCGCACTGCTCACAGACGCCGAGCGGGCCGCCAGCTATGCCGAGCGCGGACGGGCCTACGTCCAGGACGCCTGGAACTGGAATGTTCTGGGCCGGGAGCTGTCCGTGGTGCTCGACGGCAACGGTACGTACCCCGGACGACACAGTTGGAACTGGCGCGCGTGACCGATACGCTAGGACGAATGTCCGCCCCCGCATCCCTGACCATCGGCATAGACATCGGTGGCACCAATCTCCGGGCCGCCGTCGTTACCCCGCAGGGCCAGGTCCTGGACGTCGAGCAGCTACCGACCCCGAGTTCGGTCGCTGCACTGGAGAAGGCCATCACCCTGGTGGTGTCGGCACTGCGCCAGCGCCACGGGGTGAGCGCGGTGGGACTCGCGGTCGCCGGTTTCATCACCGCCGAGCAGGACCGGGTTCGTTTCGCACCGCACCTGCCGTGGCGCGACAGTGACGTCCGCGACCGGTTGTCCTCGATGCTGGGGCTGCCGGTCGTCCTGGAGCATGACGCGAATGCCGCAGCGTGGGGCGAGAACATCCTCGGACCAGGTCAGGACGCATCGACGTGGGTACTGTTCGCCGTCGGTACCGGCATCGGTGGCGCACTGGTGCAGGACGGGCAGATTTACCGCGGCGCCTACGGCACCGCCCCGGAATTCGGCCACCTCACCGTGGTTCCCGGTGGACGTGCCTGCCCGTGCGGCAAACGCGGTTGCCTGGAGCGGTACTGCTCCGGCAGCGGCCTGGAACTGACCGCCCTGGAGTTCATCGCCACCGGTCGGCACCCGGAGAGTCTGCTGTCGCAGCTCTTCCACACTCGTCCGGAGTAGATCACCGGGCGCAGCATCGTCGGACTGGCCCGCGACGGTGACCTCCTGGCCGCCGAGGTCATCGAAGATTTCGCCCGTTGGCTGGGCCGCGGGCTGTCGGTGGTGCAGGACATCCTGGACCCGGAGCTGATCGTCCTGGGCGGCGGTGTCGCCGCCGATGCCGACCTCTACCTTCCCACTGCGCGCGAGGAGATGGGTTCCTCGGTCGTCGGTGCCGGATTCCGTCCGGTCGCCCGCGTGGAACCCGCCAGTCTGGGCTCCGAGGCGGGTATGATCGGTGCGGCGCTTCTAGCGGGGAACCCCGCAGTCATTTCGCGAAAGGGATAGCAAACGTGCAGAACCGCACTTACTGGTGGTTGAAGAACGTCGTCGTCGGGCCGTGGCTGTGGCTCATCAACCGACCGTTCGCCCGGGGCCTGGAGAACATTCCCGCCGAGGGTCCGGTCGTGATGGCCTCCAACCACCTGGCTGTCATGGACTCGCTCTACTTCCCGCTGCTGTTGAAGCGGCAGCTGACCTTCCTGGCGAAGAAGGAGTACTTCACCACGCCGGGCTTCGCCGGTGGCATCCAGAAATGGTTCTTCTCCTCGGTCGGCCAGGTGCCGATCGACCGCGGTGACAAGGATTCGCAGGCCGCCGCCCTGAACACCGCCCTGAAGGTGCTGGACAAGGGCGACCCGCTGGGCATGTACCCGGAGGGCACCCGGTCACCGGACGGACGGCTCTACCGCGGTAAGACCGGTATGGCACGTATCGCGCTGGCCTCCGGCGCCCCGGTCCACCCGGTGGCGATGATCGACACCGAGAAGGCCAATATCGCCGGCTCCTGGCTGCTGCGTCCCTACCGCGTCGGTGTGGTCGTCGGTGACCGCATCGACCCGGCGGACTTCGCCGACGCCGGTGACGAGTACGAGCAGGCCCGCGCCCTGACCAACTACGTGATGGAGCGCATCGCCGAGCTCTCCGGCCAGGAGTACGTGGAGGAGCACTACGCCGCGGACATCAAGAAGTCCCTGGAGGCCAGCGAGGGCTACCCGGAGGGCGCGGAGCCCGGAACCGGCCGCACCCTGGGGAAGAAGCCCAAGCCGCGGTTCCTGCGGTACCGGCTGTAAGCCAGTCGGCACACGTTCCCGAACTGCCAGAGCAGCCACAGTAGGCCGAGCACCACGTACCCGGATCCGGCCACCTGCATCCACCCCGACCACTGCATCTCGACATTGCTGTGGGTTGGGAAGAAGAGGTGCATCGGCAGTAAGGACACCGCCACCGTCAGGACGGTGAGCAGGCCCGCGCCCCGGCTCCGCTCCACCGACCAGCAGTGCCAGGCCACCAGCACCATCGGAAGTACCCACACCCAGTGGTGGGCCCAGCTCACCGGGGACACCAACAGGGCCAGCAGTGCATTCGTGCACACCGCCGCGGTGTGGGCCCCGTCGGCGATCTGACCCAACATCACCAGCACCACCACGACGGCAATGACCACGACCGCCAGGTACCAGCCCACCATGGATTCGGGGTTGCCACTGGCGCGGGCGATCATGCCGCGGACCGATTGGTTCGCCGCCGATGCCAGCCCACCGATCCGAGCAGGGTCGGTGATGGTCTCGGTCCAGTACGTCCACGACTGCCCCGGCAACACCAGCCAGGCCAGGGCGGTGAACCCGACCCCGGAGACCACACTCACCACCGCCTCCCGCCACTGACGGTTGACCAGGAAGTACAGTCCGAAGACCGCCGGAGTGAGTTTGATCGCCGCGGCCAGGCCGATGAGCATCCCACGAGGCCACCGGGTCCGCGGCAGCAGGAGGTCGGCGACGACCATGAGCATCAGCAGGATGTTGATCTGGCCGTAGAACAGGGTCTGCGTGATCGGCCACATCCAGATCGCCAACGGCAGCAGCAGCCAGCCGATGGTCCAGGTCGTCCGGCGGGCCATCGTCCGGTTCGTCCCGGCCGGACCACGCTCGGTGCTCAGCGCATTGAGTACGATCACGGTGACGTGCACCAGTGACAGCGCGCTGACCAGAGCGAAAGGAATGTAGCCCACCCAACTGGGCAGCAGGGCGATCGGTACGAAGAGCAGGGCCGACAGCGGGGGATAGGTGAACGGCAGGGCGATGGTGCTGACGGGGAAGACCCCCTCGTACAGCGGCTCGCCGTCGAGGACGGCCTGGCCACCGGCCCGGTAGACATCGAAGTCGATGTGGTAGTTGAAGGCGTCCTCGAGGAAGCTGCGGGCGACACCGACCCCGGCGACGAGGATGGTGACGACAGTGACAGCAGCGACAGCAGCAACAGTAGGGATGGTGCGGCCACGGGAGAGCCGAGGGGTGCGGATGTCCACGTCTGACCAGACTACCGCTGAACCCCGGGAATTGATCGACGGGCGTACCTCGGGCACCCTTGGCAGACGTGTCAGCACAGTCAGAACCCCAGGCTCCCACGGTCAAGGCGCCGACGTTCACCGGTGGCGACCGCCTGCTGTGGGCTGACTGTGCCAAGGGCATGTCGATCATCGCGGTCTGCTACATGCACGTGGTCACCGGGGTGCCCGGGGCGAGCGAGACCGCCTGGAGCTGGTTGAACGACGTCATGGACCCGGTCCGGATGCCGATGTTCTTCCTGGTCTCCGGACTGTTCGCCCACCGCGTCATCGAACGCACCCTCGGTGACCTGTGGTACCGCCGCCTGTGGTTCCTGCTGGTGCCCTACCTGGTGTTCACCCCCTTCGTCTCGGCGACTCGCCTGGTCATCGACGACAACTTCAGCGTTCCGACCCTGCTCCGGACCATCATCGTCGGTGATCCGGGCGTCTGGTTCCTGTACGTGCTGATGGTCTTCAACATCCTTGCCTGCCTCACCCGACGGTTACCACCGCTGGCCGCGGTGGCACTGTCGGTGATCCCGGCGTTCGTCGTCGCGCTCACCGGCATGGCCGGCTACAACGAGATCACCCACATCACCCAGTACCTGCCGGCCTTCTTCCTCGGCCTGCACTTCCGGGCGGTGTTCATGCGACTGGCGACACTGGCGAAGGACGTGCGGGTGATCGTGGCCGTGGCCGTCCTGTACATCGGCTGGGAGTGGCTGCACGGCACCGTCGCCGACCATCTGGCGCTCGGCGGTTGGACGGCGTCCGATGACTCGGTGATGAGTCTGATGGACCTGGTGCGTACCGTCACCGCCGTACCGCTGGCCATCGTGGTGGCGGTGTGGATCTCGTGGATTCCCGGGATCCGACGGGTCTTCGCCGCCATCGGACGCAACACCCTGCCGATCTACGTCTCCCACCAGATCTTCCTCTACCTGGTCAACGTCCGACTGCTGCCGTGGCTGGCGCAGTATGACCCGGACACTTTCGGCGTCGTCATGGAACTTCATCAGCAGGTGGTGCTGGGGCTGCTGACCTGCGCGCTCAGCGGGTATGTCTTCTACCTACTGGGGAAGGTGCCGTTCATCCGGTGGATTCTCTACCCGCCGCCACTGCCCCGTCGGCCCCGTCGGCACCCTCGGGTGGAGACAGACTAGAATCAACTGCTGTGCGCTACTTCTACGACACCGAGTTCATTGAGGACGGCACCGTCATCGACCTGGTGTCGATCGGTGTCGTCGCCGAGGACGGCCGGGAGTTCTACGCCGTATCCACCGAGTTCGACGAACGTCAGGCCGGCGACTGGGTACGCCGCAACGTCCTGCCGCTGCTGCCGCCGCGGTCGGACAAGGCGTGGATGTCGCGGGCGGAGATCCGCCGTCGACTCTTCGACTTCCTGGTTCCCAACCACCGGGAGGGGGACTGGCTGCCGGCGGCGAAGCGTCCTGAACTGTGGGCGTGGGTCGGTGCCTACGACCATGTCGCCCTGGCCCAGTTGTGGGGTGACATGACCGAGCTCCCTGCCGAGCTGCCGCGGTTCACCCGGGAGCTCAAGCAACTGTGGGAATTCGCAGGTCGGCCGACCCTGCCGGAGATGACCGGGTCGGCCCATGACGCCCTGCAGGACGCCCGGTTCAACGTGGTCAAGTACCGGCTCTCCGTCCAGTCGATGGGTGCCCGACGCTGACGTGGGCGGTGGCCCTGCCGGACATACACCCTCCGGTTCACCATCCGGACGCGTCATCTCGTAGGATGGCATCCATGGGTTGGACTATTGACGCACCACTTGACGAGCTCCCTGATCTGCCGCCGCTGCCCGGCGATCTCGAGGAGAAGTTCCAGGACGTTGTCGCGCGTGACGCGAAGCAGCAGCCGTCCTGGGACCAGGGGCACGCCGACCGCGTCCGCAAGATCCTCGAGTCCGTTCCGCCGATCGTGGTGGCCCCGGAGGTCCGGCGACTCAAGGAGCAGCTGCGGGACGTGGCTCTCGGCAAGGCTTTCCTGCTCCAGGGTGGTGACTGCGCCGAGACCTTCGAGACCAATACCGAGCCGCACATCCGTGGCAACATCAAGACGCTGCTGCAGATGGCCGTGGTGCTGACCTACGGTGCCTCCACCCCGGTGGTGAAGATGGCCCGGATCGCCGGCCAGTACGCCAAGCCGCGTTCGGCCGACCGCGACGGCAATGGCCTGCTGAACTACCGCGGCGACATCGTCAACGGCATCGAGGGCACCGAGGAGGGTCGTCGTCACGACCCCTCGCGCATGGTGCGCGCCTACGCCAACTCCGGCGCGGCGATGAACCTGGTGCGGGCACTGACCGGCTCGGGCACCGCCGACCTGGCGAAGCTGCACGAGTGGAACCGCGAGTTCGTCGCGAACTCCCGCGCCGGTGCCCGCTACGAGGCACTGGCCGGGGAGATCGAGCGTGGGCTGGAGTTCATGGCGGCCTGCGGAGTCAACGACTCCACCCTGCAGACCGCCGACATCTACTGCTCGCATGAGGCACTGCTCCGCGACTACGAGCGCGCGATGCTGCGGCTGGCGCACGACGAGGACGGCGACGACGCGCTCTACAACCTCTCCGCACACCAGCTGTGGATCGGTGAGCGCACCCGTGGCATGGAGGACTTCCACATTGCCTTCGCCGCCCTGATCGGCAACCCGGTCGGTGTGAAGATCGGCCCGACGACCACCCCGGAGGAGGCCGTCGCCTACGTCAAGAAGATCGACCCGAACAACGAGCCGGGCCGACTCACCCTGATCTCGCGCATGGGCTACGACAAGATCCGGGAGGCTCTGCCCCCGATCGTCGAGGCCGTCGAGGCCACCGGCCACAAGGTCATCTGGCAGTGCGACCCGATGCACGGCAACACCTACACCAGCTCCAACGGCTACAAGACCCGCGATTTCGACCGCATCATCGACGAGGTCCAGGGCTTCTTCGAGGTGCACCGGGCCGCGGGTTCCCACCCCGGTGGCGTGCACATCGAGTTCACCGGTGAGGACGTCACCGAGGTCGTCGGCGGTGCCCAGGACATCACCGACCTGGACCTGCCGTCGCGCTACGCCACGGTGGTCGACCCGCGATTGAACACCCAGCAGGCACTGGAGCTCGCCTTCCTCGTTGCAGAGATGCTGCGCAAGTAAGCGGCGGCAGGCACCGTAGTAGGGGAGCGAAAGACCCCGGACCCGTGTCGGGTCCGGGGTCTTCGTTACGGGGGTGCCTGAGTCGAGCCTAGATCGTGCGGAGGGTGACCGTGTCACCCTTTCCGGCACGACCGTTCGGACCGGGGGACTGGGTGATCACCCGGCCGTTGTCCCGCCCGTCGATCTCCACCTCGAGCCCGACGTCCTCCAGGATGGAGCGGGCACTGTCGACCGAGCGTCCGATGACGAAGGGCACGCGCACCATTGTGGACTCGTGCAGCGTCACCGTCGTGGACTCGGCCGGATCGACCCGGGTGCCTGATGACGGCTCCTGGGCGGCGATGTCACCGGTGTCGACGGAGGTGTCGGAGGTGCCTTCACCGGTCTCCGGCGACATTCCCAGCTCATGGAGCGCCTCCGCGGCCTCCTCGGGGCTCTTGCCCTCCAGGTCCGGCACGGTGATCGCATTCGACAGCACCAGGGTGACCGGCGACTTGCCCGGGATCTCCTTGCCCGCGTCGACGTCGGTGCCGATGGCATCACCGCCGTCGACGTCCTCGTCGAAGCGTTCGGTGACCTCACCGACGGTCAGTCCGGCGCGTTCGATGGCCCGGCGGGCCTGTTCCTCGGACATGCCGGCGACATCGGGAACTGTCACCGGGGCGGCACCCTTGCTGAGCTGGATGGTCACCTCGGTACCGGTGTCGACCTCCTCACCGGCCTCCGGGGAGAGCTCGGCGATGCCGCCGGTCTCCACGTCGTCGGAGTAGACCTGCTCGCCGACGGTCCAGGTCAGGGTCCTGTCCTCCAGTCGTTTCTGGTAGGACTCCAGGGTGTCCGCGTCACCGGGTTGTGGGACGGTCGGCCGTCCCTGCGAGACCAGGACGGCGACCTCGTCGCCGCGGGGGACGCGTTCCCCGGCACCGGGGTCGGTGCCGGCGACCTCGTCGACCTCCTCGTCATCGGAGTAGACCTGGGTGACGGTGGCGCTGAAGCCGGCGGCCTCGATAGCGGCCTGGGCTCCCGAGACATCCTGGCCGAGAACCTCCGGGATCTCACCGTAGCGTCCGGAGGTGACCCACCAGCCGGCGATCGCCACCGCGGCGATCAACGCGATGAGCAGCACGCCCCAGATCACGTTCGCGACCGGGCCGCGGTTGGTCAGGGTAGGACGCTTCGTCGGGCGCGGTGCCGGTGATCCGGACGCGGCGGCCGCTGCGGGGGCTGCGCTGTGGTCGGCATCGTCGTGGTACCCCGGTTCCGGTTCGGGTTCCGGGTGGTCACGCTGGTCCGGCATGGGGGTGGGGACCGGTGGCACCAGGTTGGTTTCGGCGGTGTGCTGCTCCGGCTGTTCCGGCTGCTGGGGGAACATGCTGGTGGCCATGGTGTCGTCGTCCCAGCTGAGCCGGTCGCTGACGACCGACCCGGCCAACGCCCGACGCACCGCGGTGTTGGTGGGGGCGGGAACCCGGAAATCTGGCAGGCCGAGCTGCGTCTTCGTCTCCTCCACGGCGACGAGGAACTCCCCGCCGTCGGCGAAGCGCTCCTCCGGGTTGCGCCGGGTGGCTCGCAGCACCAGTTCGTCGATCTCGGCGGGCACCCCGGCAATCAGGGAGGACGGTGGTGGCACATCCCGCTCCAGGCGCATTACCGCGGTCTCGTCGGGGTTCGCCCCGGTGAACGGGGTGCGCCCGGTCAGCAGCTCGAACAGCAGGATACCGGCGGAGTACACGTCACCGGCCGGGCCGACCTGCTGTCCGCGCACCTGCTCGGGCGCCAGGTAGGCGGCGGTACCGATGACCGGGGCGCCGGCGGCGACGTCCCGGTGGGCGGCGCGGACCAGGCCGAAGTCAGCGAGTTTGACCTGGTGGTCATCGCGGATCAGCACATTGTCGGGCTTGACGTCACGGTGCACCATGCCGGCCTCGTGCGCAAGGTCGAGTGCCTCGAGCACCGGGCCCATCACCGCACTCGCGGCGTGTGGCGGCATGGGACCGCGTTCCCGCAGCAGTTCCCGCAGCGTCCCACCGGGAACCAGTTCCATGATGAGGAAGACGTGGTCGCCCTCGTCGGTGTGGTCCACGCCCTGGTCGAAGACATTCACCAGGCACCGGTGGTTCAGCCGGGCCACTGCGCGGGCCTCACGTTCGAAACGGGCCCGGAATGCCGGTTCCGCGGCATATTCCGGATCCATCACCTTCGCGGCGAGGTCACGGTCCAGCCGGGTGTCCACGCAGTGGTAGACCACCGACATGCCACCGTGGGCGATGGTTTCGCCGATACGGTAGCGGTTGTCCAGCAGGTCTCCTGCGCGCAGTGATTCCACGGTGATCGCCTACGCCTCCCTCTCACCTCGTGTCCTACAGGTCTAAAGGGGAAGTATACGTCGGCGGGTCGACAGCAACGGTTAAGGTGGGGAGCGTGAGCACGAATGAGAACACATCCCAGTCCGACAGCGAGCAGCACGAGCAGCAGAACCTGCCCGGCCACCTGGAGCAGGAACCCCTGCTGACCGTCCCCGATGTCGCCGACCTGCTCGGGGTCATCGTCACCCGCGTGATGGACGACCTGAACCAGCACCGGCTGATCGCCGTGCAGGTCGACGGTGTCCGGCGTATCCCGGCCCGATTCTTCACCGACCAGGGCGAGATCAACCGCTTCGTCCCCGGACTGATCGCCCTGTTGTCCGACGGTGGCTACTCCGACGAGGAGATCCTGGACTTCCTCTTCACCGAGGACGAGTCACTGCCGGGCCGTCCGGTCGACGCGCTCCACGGACACCTCGCCCGTGAGGTCATGCGCCGTGCGCAGGCGATGGCCATCATGTAGCAGGCAGGCACGCGCAGCCCACCACATCAGGGCACCGCACACGGCGATCCAGATGATGTCGTAGAGGCGGTTACCGCCGCCGGAGTCGAACATCAGGCACGTGGTCATCGACAGCCAGGCCACGGCAAACAGTGCCCGCCGGTCCCGCAGCCACACCCCGACCAGGGCCAATGGCGCCAGATAGTACCAGGGCAGCACCACTGGGTTGAAGACGCAGGTGACCATGTAGGCCGCCGTCGCCCCCACCAGGGCGTCGCGGGTGCCGCGCCGCCATATGACCCAACACGCCACCAGCCCGAGCAGCATGAGCACCGTGCTGATGGGACGGACCACCTCGAGGATGTCGTTGAAGTAGATGTCCTCGTTGACCAGTCCGATCGGACGCGCCAGCAGCCCGGCGATCAGTGACGGCAAGGCCAGCGGGTTGATCACCTTGGAGTTGCCGCTGATCTCGGCCACCCAGCCCCAGGTCTGACCGCTGGCCCAGGTGACCAGCGCCAGAACCCCGCCGGTGGCAGCCACCGAGGCCACCCCGCCGGCAAGCAGGACACCGAAGCGTCTGCCGGTGAAGACGCGTAGATCGCCGAGCACCTGCCGGAGACTGCGACGGGGGCCGTCGGCACCGGGGAGGGACCCCGCCGCCCGGGCGACGAAGATCCACACCAGGAAGGGCAGGGCGAACAATGCGGTGGCCTTCAGCGCGACGGCCACCGCGATCAACGCCGACCCGGCGAGTAGTCCCTGCCACGGTGCCAGCCGCATTCCCAGCACCAGGGCGGCGACCACCAGCGGCATCATCAGCACCTCGCTGTGCATGCCGCCGATGAAGTGGATGACCGCCAGTGGGTTGACCACCCCGATCCATACCGCGATCTCGGCGGTGCGTTCCGAGGACGTCAGGGCACGGGCCAGGGCGCGGACGGCGAAGACCAGGGCGATCAGCCCGGCAATGGAGATGAGCTTGTAGGCCAGTACACCGAGGGTGACGTTCTCCCCGGTGACCCGCACAATGCCCTCGCCGAGCCACAGATGCAGTGGACCGTAGGGGGTGGTGGTGTTGCGCCAGTCCGCACTGACCTCGAAGAACATCCGGCCCGGACTGGCGGAGGCCCCGACTTCGTAGGCGTTGTGCCCGTCACGGGCCAGTGTCCCCTGCATCAGGTAGGAGTACACGTCCCGGCTCATCATCGGCCCGGCCACCACCAGTGGGGCGACCCAGGCCACCACCGGCCAGGCGCTGATCGGCTCACCCAGTCGCACCAGCCGGCCACCGAGAATGATCCAGGAGGCGATGAGCAGCAGGATCGCCACCCACATGATCGCGATCACGATGCCGTAGAGGTGGCCGAACCCGACGTTCGACCAGCCGATCTCCTGCAGCAGTCCGCCCCGGTAGCGGGTCGCGCCGACGGCGTGGGAGCACAGTGCCATCAGCAGTGCTCCCGCCAACCCCAGCAGGATCGCGGTGCGGCGGGGGATGTCCCGGAGACGGGCTCCCAGGCGGTTCAACACGTTGGTGATCAGCTCCTGCGCTCAGTAAGCCAGTAGGAGACGTCGACGAGCTCCTCGGTGATCGTCTCGCCCAACCCGGCGCCGTGCAGCCGGGAGACGGCACGGTCGGTCAGCGTCCGGATCTGATCGACGGACTCCTGTGCCGCCCCGGAATCCACGATGATCTGACGCAGCGTGTCCACCTCGGCCTCAGTGGTCACCGTGCCCACCCCGGCCCGCAGCGTCGCCGCGGCATCCGGGTCGGCGGCATCGGCCAGTCGCAGTGCGTTGAGCAGCAGGTGTGTTCGCTTGCCGGAGCGCAGATCATCGCCGGAGGCTTTACCGGTGACCTCAGGCTCGCCGAAGACCCCGAGGTGGTCGTCCTGTAGCTGGAAGGCGATGCCGATGTCGCGTCCTACTTCGCGAAGAAGGGTGACGGTGGACGCGTCACCGCCGGCGAGGGCTGCTCCGAGATGCAGCGGACGTTCCACGGTGTAGGCGGCGGTCTTGTAGGTGTTCACCTTGTAGGGGCCCGCTGGATCCTCCGACCCGCTGGCCTCCAGGGATATGTCGAGCATCTGGCCGGCGACCACCTCGGTGCGCATCTGCCGCCACGGCTCCCTGGCACGGGCCAGGGAGGACGCCGACACCCCCGAGTCAGCGAGCATGTCATCGGCCCAGGCGAACGCCAGGTCGCCGACGAGGATCGCCTGGTTCACCCCGTAGTCTTCCGCCGACCCGTGCCAACCGTCCGAGCGGTGGCGGGACTCGAAGGCCCGGTGCACGGTCGGACGGCCACGCCGGGTGTCGGAATGGTCGATGATGTCGTCGTGCACCAGGGCGCAGGCCTGGATGAACTCCAGGGAACTGATCGCGTCCAGGACCTGGTCGGCCCCGTCCCCTGTGCCCCCGGTCGCCGGGGCGCCGGACTCCAGTACCGCCCGGACCCCTGCCCAGGCGAAGAGGGGACGTACCCTCTTGCCGCCCTGCATGAACCCGGCCAGGTCGGCGATGCCGTGTGCCACCACCGGATCGATACCGTCGTAGTCGGCAGCCTGCCGGGTCAGGAACGCCGTGAGCCGGGTATCGACGGCACCGGGAACCTCGGTCAGCGGACTGTCGAAGGACCAGGTCGGCGGTAGGGGGGAGTCGGCCATGAAGCACGTGCCTTTCATGTCGGCGGTGGGGGTCGGTACCTCGCGGTATCCCTCCATAGTAGGGGGTCGTGTGTTGTCCGACGGGCAGGTGCTCAGCGGTGGCGGGGCATTCCCCTAGGATTGGGTGCCATGGCCACTGAAGACTACTGGAGCTCGCACCGAGACACCCCGCAGCCTGCCGCGCCGAGCATGCAGGTCGCGGTGGCGGACACCCTGACATTCGGGACGCCCGGGCGCGTGCCGTTCTCCGTCGAGTTCATGCCCCCACGCGACGACGACGCCGAGGCACGGCTGTGGTCGGCGGCGGAGGCATTCCACGACCTGGGTGCCAGCTTCGTCTCGGTGACGTACGGGGCCGGCGGGTCCAGCCGGGAGCGTACCGAACGTGTCGCCGCCCGCTTGGCGGTCAAGCCGTTGACCACGCTGCTCCACCTCACCCTGGTGGACCACACCGAGGAGGAGCTCCGTGGAATCCTGCGTGAGTTCGCCGCACTGGGGCTGACGAACCTGCTGGCGCTGCGTGGCGATCCTCCGGGCGACCCGATGGGCGACTGGAGCCCGGTCGAGGGAGGCCTGAACTACGCAGTTGACCTCATCGAACTGGCGCGCTCCATGCCGGAATGCGCCGATTTCGACTACGGCGTGGCCTCCTTCCCGGAGGGTCACTACCGGGCACCGGACCTGGAGGCGGACACGCGCTACACCCTGGACAAGCTGCGCGCCGGGGCGAGTTACTCGATCACCCAGATGTTCTTCGACGTCGACCACTACCTCCGACTTCGTGACCGGCTCGCCAAGGCGGATCCGGAGCACGGTGCGAAACCGGTCATTCCCGGGCTGATGCCGATCACGTCGTTGCGGTCGGTGCGCCGTCAGCTGGAGCTGTCGGGGGCGTCGCTGCCGTCGAACCTGCAGGAGCTGTTCACCAGGGTGGCGGACGGTGACGAGAAGAAGAATGCGTCGGCCATCCGTGAGGTCGGTATCGAGGTGACCACGGCGATGGCCGAGCGGCTCATCGCCGAAGGCGCACCGGACCTGCACTTCATGACCATGAACAACGTTCGTGCGACCCAGGAGGTGCTGCACAACCTGGGGATGGCTCCGGCATGGGGGCCGGAGTTCGGTCACGACATGGTGCGCTAGTCGGGGTGCAACGGGTCGGGGCCCCTCAACTGCGGTCCAAGGCCAGCACCCCGAAGGGGCGGGGGTCGGTCCCGAACCGGAAGTTCCGCAGGACGTCGTGGAAGCCGGTCGCCCGGTAGAGCGTCCACGCGGCATTGTCCTCGTCGGGGACCTCGGGGGTCGACAACAGGGCCTGGCTGCTGGACAGCTGGTCCAGCAGGCAGACCAGGAGACGGCGTCCCACCCTGTGTCCCTGGTGCCCGGGACGCACGTGGACCTCGGAGACTTCGTCGTAGTTGCTCAGGGTGCGGGAGGCGTCGTCGGGGGAGAGGCCACTGCTCCGGAGACCGCGGTGGACCTCCCGGTACCACCAGGTCGTGTCGTCGCCGGGGTAGCCGAAGGCGACACCGAGGGCGGTCTGGGACCGGTCGGACGGGTTGGCGGTGGTGCCGGCGGGGTGTTCCAGGGCCACGGCGCAGGCGAAACCGGGGCGCTGGGAGCAGCTGGTCCACAGCATGCGCCGCTGGAGGTGGGCGCTGCGCGGGTAGCCCATGGCATCCAGGTGGATGTCGACGAGCTCGTCCACCCGCGTCCGGAAGTCGGTTGCGGAGAGGACGAGCACGGAGATGGTGAGTTCGTCGGGCACGTGTCCATCCTGCCAAACGAGTGGTGCATGAGGAAGCATACACCAGTATCTAGAACATGTGTTCGACATAGTGAATCGGGGGATTCTCCTGTCTGGCGGGGGTCGTATCGTCTCCGGTATCCGAGAAAAGGAGCAGACCATGAACGACACGAACACTGGGGCAGGAACCGGTGCTGCGGGCATCGGTGTCGGGGTGTCGTCGGCACGGGTGGCCAGGCTGACGCGGGCGCATCGGGGAGGGGCGGCGCTGCCGGAGACTTTCGTGATCGAGGCTGAGCGACTGCTGGAGCGTAGTCGCTGGGAGCCGGAGCTCGACGGGGAGCTGACCTGGGCATACCGTGGTGCGCTGCGAGCGGCCGGTGCGATCATCCAACACGCGCGCAAGAAGCGTCGCCGACTGCCGGCCGGTAGTGCGTGGTCGCGGGTGCGGGTGCTCTCCGATGACTTCGGTGACTGGTGCGATGTCTTCGAGCGTCATGCCCGCTTCGTCGCCCGGGTTGAGATGGGTCTCGAGGCCGGGCTCACCCGGGAGGTGGTGACCGAGGTTTACCAGGATGCCTGCGAGTTTCTCGATGAGGTGCGCGGGGCGGTCGGATACCTCCCGGAGGTGGCATGAGGTAGTGCGTAACGCACTGGGGTAGGCTTGTGGGCAGTACGGGAACTTTTTCGCGAGACTGTGCGTTGACACTGATGACACACCTTGACGGATGAGCCGTCAACTTCAGACACCCGATATTTCAGGGGAGGACGACCGTGGCCCTTTCAGAACAGGAACGGCGCATGCTGCAGGAGATCGAGCAGGCGCTGATCGCCGAGGACCCGAGCCTTGCCAAGCAGGCCTCGGGCTCCGGCGGCGGCCAGGGGGGCGGAGGGGTGACCGTGGGAATCCGTTCCGTGGCTGTCCTGTTGCTCGGCCTGTGCGTCCTCATTGCCGGAATCGCACTGTCGCAGAACAGCCTGTGGTTTGTCGCGATGGCCGCCGTCGGCTTCTTCATCATGTTCGGCGGGGGACTGCTGGCGTTCCGCTCCGGTTCGTCCACGTCGTCCTCCTCGCGGAAGAACTCCACCGAGTCCGGGCGCAAGGATGGCGGCGACGGGGGCGTGGCTGACCGGATGGAAGACAGTTTCCGGAAGCGCTTCGAGTGAGCCTCCCTCACTGACTGACTCATCGTCACTCCCCACAGCGGGCCACGGGTACATCCCGTGGCCCGCTGTTTGCGTGTGTGGGCCATGGTCGCCCTGCATCTCCCACTTTGCCCCACTGGCGATTCGGTCTCCCGGTGGGGACTCTGGGCATGTGCTGGGGAGAAAGCATGATGACCTGGGACGGGATGGTGATGTAGCGGTCGGGTGACACTGGGGGCGTGTGGGGGGATTGGGCCTCTTTTGGGGCGTCCCGGGGTCCTGGGAGGAGATTCTTCCCCACTTTCTCCCCACCGTGCCCCACCGGAATATCGTCGACTATTACTGCAGTTCATGACCGGTTTTATCGATGCCGGATCAGTGAGTCGCGCGAAAGAACCTTAATTTCCCGGGCCTGGTGGGTAGTCAGGTGGAGGATAGTGGGGTACTGTGGGGCACACTGGGTCGATATGGGGCCCAGGGGATAACTTCACAGAGACTGCACACGGCAACACAGACACCTGACGAGGACCGGGCAGCCGGGGAAGGGAGCCGACATGTTCTTCGGTACCTTCACCCCGAAGCTCGACGACAAGGGTCGGCTGACCCTGCCGGCGAAGTTCCGGGACCAGCTGGGCGAGGGACTCGTCGTCGTCAACGGCCAGGACCACAGCCTTGCCGTCCACACCCGGGCAGAGTTCCAGGTGCGGGCAGCGAAGGCCGCGGCCGCCTCACGGTCCAACCCCCGAGCCCGTGCTTATGTCCGCAATCTCGCGGCGAGCGCGGACGAGCAGGAGCTGGACAAGCAGGGCCGGATCACCCTCTCGGCCGCCCACCGTGACTACGCCGGACTCGACAAGGAGTGCGTGGTCATCGGATCGGTGGACTTCATCGAGATCTGGGATGCGGCCGCCTGGCGGCGCTACCTCGACGACCACGAAGGTGACTTCGCCGACGGTGACGACGACTCCCTCGCCGGAATCCTCTGACGCCACCCCCCGACACTGTCCCGACAACGACTGTGTCGCCGTGTGCCACCCGCGACGCCGGCGGGACTGTGTGCCGGCCCTCATCTGCGCGGACGACCGGAATTTGATGTACTTCCCCGACATCAAACCCGACCCGTGCAGGTGAGGCCCCGTTCACAGTCCCGATCGGCGTCGAGGTTCATCCCCGAACTGCAGGACCCCACCATCGAGCCGAAAGGACGACCGACATGACCGACCGGAACTCCGGCCAGCACGGACATGTCCCGGTGATGCGCGACCGGATGGTCGACCTCGTCAGCATCGGTGTCACCGCCGAGGGGGCGCCGTCCACCCCGGTCATCGTCGACGGCACCCTCGGTGCCGGCGGCCACACCGAGGTCTTCCTCGAGTCCTTCCCCCAGGCTGTCGTCGTCGGTCTCGACCGCGACCCGTCCGCCATCGCCCAGTCAGAACAGCGACTCGCCCGCTTCGGCGACCGCTTCGTGTCCTACCAGACCCGTTTCGACGGTCTCGGCGCCGCCATCGACGACCTTGTCGACCAGGGGCGCATACCCGACACCGCACGCAGCGAGGGTATCTCCGGCTACCTCTTCGACCTGGGCGTGTCGTCGATGCAGCTCGACCAGGCGCAGCGTGGCTTCGCCTACTCGCAGGACTCCCCGCTGGACATGCGCATGGACCCGGAACTGCCGGTCACTGCTGCTGACATCCTGAACACCTACTCCCACGGTGACCTCGCCAGGATCCTGAAGACCTACGGTGACGAGCGCTTCGCCGGGAAGATTGCCTCGGCGGTCCTTCGCGAGCGTGAAGTGGAACCCTTCACCACCTCGGCCCGGCTCGTCGAACTGTTGTACCGGAGCATCCCGGCCGCCACCCGGCGCACCGGTGGCCACCCGGCGAAACGAACCTTCCAGGCACTGCGGGTCGAGGTCAACGCCGAGCTGGACTCCCTGGCAGCGGTCATCCCCGAGGCGACGGGACGCCTGCACCTCGGTGGTGTGGCGGTCTTCATGAGCTACCAGTCCCTGGAGGACCGGATCGTCAAGAAGGCCCTGGCTGACCTGACCGCCGACCACACCCCACCGGGACTGCCCATGGCGCTTCCGGAGTACGCGCCCCGGTTCGACCTGGTCACCCGCGGTGCCGAGAAGGCCACCGAGGTGGAGATCGAACAGAACCCCCGGGCTGCACCGGTCAGGGTCAGGGCAATCCGCCGGATCGTCTCAGACAGCGCCCCACACACCGCCCCACACAGCACCACCGCCAACCACGACCGACCGACAGAGCAAGGGAAGAGATGAGCACCACAGCCACACCGTCCCGCCAGCGACGTAGCACCGCCCAGCCGGAGCGACGGTCATCCAGGTCCACCGACACCGTCGCCACGACCACCACCCGTCGCCGGGCGCAAAGCAGCCAGGTACGCCGTCGGGGTTCACAGCAGCAGCTCACCGTCCGCGGACGGCGGGTGGCGGTCCGCGAGCCGCGCAACCGCACCATGATGTGGACCGTGGTCCTGATGCTGGCCCTGCTCGTCGCCGGCACGGCCCTTGCCATGTACCTCTCCGGTCGCAGCACCGAACAGTCTTTCCAGCTGAACCAGGCCCAGGCGACCTCGGATACGCTGTCCCACGAGATCGAGTCACTGAACCGCGATGTCGAGGACGCCTCGTCCACCCAGCACATTGCCGCTGAGGCAGCCCGCCTGGGCATGGAGGTCCCCGGTCAGACCGGTGTGCTGAACGTCGAGAACGGTACCGTCGATGAAGCTCGTCCTGCGGACAACTCCGGCAACCGGGCCGTGACCGACATCGACGGTGACGTCCGTACCGTGGGTCCGTCCAGCAACACGGAGGCCACCAGCGGCGAGGGCGAGCGTAGCTCTGAGGAGGACATGGCGGCCGCTGATGCCGCTGCCGCCGCAGCCGCGGATGCCTCGCCCCGCCAGTCGGGGGACCTGCCCTACACCCCCTGATCCGACACGCGTGGTCCCAATGACCCGGGTTGGCGGTTCGTCCGGAGACAATGGACGGCGAACTGACACCTGTAGACGACGGACATGAAAGAACGGAGGCCACGTGGGTCTGGACGAGGATCGGGCACGGCGGCGCAGCGGGGGGAGCCGCCGTGCGCCTGTGCTCGGGAACTCCTGGAACACGATGGACAGCGGGGTACGGCTGTTCACCCGACGAGGCCGCATCATCCTGGTCATCGTCGCACTCCTGGTCATCTCCCTGGTCCTGCGACTGGCCTGGGTACAGATGGTCAAGGGACCCGAGTTGGCCTCGATGGCCAGCATGCAGCGGACCTCGGTGATCACCGAACCGGCCCACCGCGGTACCATCGTCGACCGCAACGGTTCCCAGCTGGCCTACACCATGGATGCCCGTTCGCTGTCGGTGCTGCCGAACCGGCTGATGGACTGGATGGAGGAGCGGCACAACCTCAACCCGTCGGAGGTCTCCCCACCCGAGGAACGACTCGAGGAGATCATCACCGGGCTACCCGTCATGCTCGAGGAGCTGCACAGCGACAACGACACCACCATCGAGGTCGAGGAGGACGACCTCCGGGAGAAGCTGACCTCCGACTCCACCTACGAGGTGCTGGTGCGCGACGTCGACCCGGATGTCGCCGAGGAGATCTCCTCGGAGTACCCGGAGATCACCGCAGAGCGGCAGGACATCCGTCAGTACCCCAATGGTGCAGTTGCCCAGAACATCATCGGTAAGACCAGCCGCGACGGCGAAGGCCAGTTCGGCCTGGAGCTTTCCAAGGACGCTAAACTGCAGGGCACCAACGGGTCACGGACCGTCGACATCGGACAGAACGGCATGGTCATTCCCGGCTCCACCCGCGACCGGCACCCGTCGGTCGACGGGGACAGCTACGAACTGACCGTGGACCTGGAGGCGCAGACCTACATCCAGGAACTCCTCCAGGACGGCAAGGACAAGTCCGGTGCCGAGTCGGCCTCCGCCGTGGTCCTCGATGCAGAGACCGGCGAGGTCATCTCCATGGCGTCCTCCGACACCATCAACCCTCGAGGCAACATCGAGGAGCAGCTCGACGACGGCAAGGTCTTCGGTAACCGGGTCGTGCAGGACGTCTTCGAACCGGGCTCGGTGGCGAAGATCATCACCGCCGCCGCCGCAATCGAGGACGGGGAGACCACCCCGGACGAGGTGCTGCAGGTGCCCGGCTCCATCGAGATGTCCGGTGTCACCGTTAAGGACGCCTGGGACCACGGTGTGGTGCCGTACACCACCACCGGCATCTTCGGTAAGTCCTCCAACGTCGGCACCCTGATGCTCGCCGACCGGGTCGGGGAGGATTCCTTCTACGACTACGTCAAGAAGTTCGGCATCGGCGAGGCCACCGACCTGGGACTGCCGAGTGAGACCAGTGGTTACGTGCCCGATCTGTCGCAGTGGTCCGGTGGTACCTTCGCCAACCTGCCGATCGGTCAGGGCATGTCGATGAGCCTGCTGCAGATGGCGAGCATCTACCAGGCCATTGCCAATGACGGCGTTCGGGTCACCCCGAGCATCATCCGCTCGGTCACCGACTCCGGCGGCACCGAGATCCCGCAGGACGAGCCGGAGTCCACCGAGGTGGTCTCCCCGGACACCGCCCGCGCGGTGCTGGACATGTTCCGGGCGGTCAACCAGTCCGACCCCACCGGTGTGCAGCAGGGAACCGCCCCCACCGCCGCCATCGAGGGCTACCAGACCAGTGGCAAGACCGGTACCGCCCAGAAGATCGACCCGGAGACCCGCGCGTACTCCAATTCCGACTACTGGATCACCTACGCCGGGGTCGCCCCGGCCGACGACCCCCGGTTCGTGGTCGGTATCATGCTGGATGACCCCGAGCGGGGTACCGACGGCGGGGGCGGCCAATCTGCGGCACCTCTGTTCCGCGACATTTCCTCGTGGCTTCTCGACCACTACAACGTGCCGCTGTCCCCGGACTCGGCGCCCCGACTGACCCTGGAGGCGCAGTGATGTCACAGAAGTCCACGACCCCGCCGACCCCGCCGACACTGTCCACGCTGGCCGCCCTCACCGGAGGCCGGATCGTCGCAGGCGGTGCCGGGAACGCAGCGGCCCTGTCCGTCACCTCAGCATCCATCGACGCCCGCTCCGTCGAGGCCGGCGGCATGTTCATGGCCGTTCCGGGCACCCGTGCCCACGGTGCGACCTACGCCGACCAGTCGGCGGGGGGCTGTGTGCTCACCGACGAGGCGGGCCTGCACGTCCTGCAGGATTCCGGTGTCGCCGACACGACTGCCGTGCTCGTCGTCGACGACGCCCGTTCGTGGTTGGGACCGGTGTCCGCCGAGATCCACGACCACCCCTCCCGCTCGATGACCGTCATCGGGGTGACCGGTACCTCCGGCAAGACCACCACGTCCTACATGATCGAGCAGTCCCTGCTGGTCGACCACTCCGTGGGTTTGATCGGCACCACCGGCACCCGGATCAACGGGCGCGCCGTACCGACCACGCTGACCACCCCGGAAGCACCGACCCTGCAGGGGTTGTTCGCCCGGATGCGGGACGAAGGGGTCACCCATGTGGTCATGGAGGTGTCCTCCCACGCGTTGGTGCTGGGCAGGGTCCGCGGCGTCGACTTCGACGTGGCTGCCTTCACGAACCTCAGCCAGGACCACCTCGACTTCCACCCGACGATGGAGGACTACTTCGCGGCGAAGTCGTTGCTGTTCACCACCCCGCAGGATCCTGGCGGTGAGCTGCCGACCCCGGTGATCTGCGTCGACGACGCCTGGGGTCGTCGTCTCGCCGGGGAACTTGACGCGCCGGTCACCGTCGCCACAGTCTCGGCGACAGGTTCTGCCGTCGACGCAGTTCCCGCCACCTGGCAGGTGGACGAGGTGTCCGTGGCCGCAGACGGCGTCCAGCACATCGTCGTCAACCACGGAGGCTCCAGCCTCGACGTCGCTGTCACGTTGCCCGGGGCGTTCAACGTCGCCAACGCCACGGTGGCCCTGGCCTGTGCCACCGCGGCAGGGGAGGACCCGGCCACGGTCGCGCCCCGGCTCGTGGAGGTGCGGGTGCCAGGACGGATGCAGCCGGTCACCGTCGGATCCGACGGCTCCGGTGACAGCCCCGGCCAGGATTTCCTGGCCTTGGTCGACTACGCGCACAAGCCGGCGGCCGTCGCCGCCGCACTGGACACACTGGTGGCTCAACGTGACCAGGTCGGTGACGGTGGACGCGTCGCCGTGGTGTTGGGTGCCGGTGGAAACCGCGACCACGACAAGCGGTCCCTGATGGGGCAGGCCGCAGCAGAGCGCGCCGACCTCGTGATCGTCACCGACGACAACCCCCGTGACGAGGACCCGGCCACCATCCGCGCCGAGGTACTCGCCGGAACCGGTCAGGGTGCCGAGACGCGGGCCGGACGCGGTGGGCCACCGGTCGAGGTCCGCGAGATAGGCGACCGGGCCGACGCGATCAGGGCTGCAGTCACCTGGGCCCGGCGGGGCGATATCGTCATAGTGGCCGGCAAGGGTCATGAAACCGGACAGATCGTGGGCGACACCGTCACAGACTTCGATGACGTCGAGGAACTCACCCGAGCGATTGAGCAGAGACAGGAAGCGAAACGATGATTGAGATGACGAGCGGGGATATCGCCGCAGTCACCGGTGGCGAACTCGTCGACGGAAGTACCGACGACACCCTCGTCACCGGACCCGTCGAGTTCGACTCCCGTCGTATCACGCCGGGCAGCCTCTTCATGGCGCTGCCCGGGGCACGCGTCGACGGGCACGACTTCATCGCCGGGGCCCTCGAGGACGGTGCCGCCCTGGTGCTGGCGGGTCGCCCGGTGGGCCTCCCGGTTCTGCTGTGCCCGCCGGTCGCGGACACTGAAGAGGCCGGGGACGCCGGGACCGCCCAGCGCAACGCCGCCTACCTCGAGAACGACCCGGACGGTGTGGCGGAAAGGGTGCTCACCGCCGTCGGCCGGCTCGCCCGGTTCAACACCGACACCCTGGTCGCCGACGAAGGCATGACAGTGGTCGGCGTCACCGGCTCCGCCGGCAAAACCTCCACCAAGGACCTGCTCGGCGCGGTACTCTCCCGCGGCGGCGAGACCGTCGCACCGCCGGGGAGCTTAAACAACGAGATCGGCCACCCCTACATCGCGCTGAAGGCCGACCGGAACACCCGCTACCTGGTGGCGGAGATGTCCGCACGCGGCCAGGGCCACATCGCCCACCTCGCCCGCATCGCACCGCCCTCGGTGGGAGTGGTACTCAACGTCGGCACCGCACACCTCGGTGAGTTCGGCTCCCGCGAGGCCATCGCCACAGCGAAGGGCGAACTGGTCGAGGCACTGCCGGACGCCGCCCACGGCGGACTGGCGGTGCTCAACGCCGATGACGATGCAGTGTCCGCCATGGCCTCACGCACCACCGCCCGCATCCTCCGGTTCTCGGCGCAGGGCAGTGTCGGCAGCACCGGTAACACCGCCGACTACTACGCCACCGGCACCTCCCTCGACGAGGTCGCCCGAGCCTCCTTCACCATGCACCATCCGCACGGTGAGCCGGCGGAGGTCCACCTCGGGGTCTTCGGCGCCCACCAGGTCGCCAATGCACTGGCCGCCGCCGCGGTCGGCATGGAGTGTGGTCTGGACGCAGCCACCGTCGCGGCAGCACTGTCGGAGCATGTCGCCGCCAGTGAGAACCGGATGGACGTGCGCACCCGCGCCGACGGACTGACCATCATCAACGACTCCTACAACGCCAACCCGGACTCCATGCGGGCAGGCATAGATGCCCTCGCCTACACCGCGGCCGGACGCCAGGACGCCGAAAGCTGGGCGGTACTCGGTCAGATGGGCGAGCTCGGCGACGACGGACGGGGCGAACACATCGCCCTCGGCGAGGTCCTCGGCCAGCGTCGCATCGACCATGTCGTGGTCGTCGGCCACGGCATCAACCAGTCCGCCCTGGTGACCTCCGCCGAAGAGCAGGGTCTGGACGTGCTGCACGTCGACAACACCGACGGGGCAGTCAACGTCCTGGACCTCAACGTCAGTGCCGATGACGTGGTGCTGGTCAAGGCGTCCTACGCCGACGGGCTGTGGCGGGTCGCCAGCGGCCTCCTCGCCGGTGACGAGAAGAACTAGACGGGAACATTAGGAAAAGTCATGACACAGATCATCGTCGCCGCACTTGTGGCGTTCTTCGTCTCCATCTTCCTCACCCCGGTGCTGATCAAACGCTTCTCCGAAGGGGGGATCGGCCAGGAGATCCGCGAGGAGGGCCTGAAGTCGCACCTGCGCAAGCGGGGCACCCCGACGATGGGTGGTATCGCCATCCTCGCCGGTATCACCGTCGGCTACGTTGTCTCGGTGCTCGTCGGCCTGATCTTCAACGGCACCGGCCCCGGTGCGTCCGGCTGGCTGGTACTGGGACTGACCCTGGCGCTGGGTCTGCTCGGTTTCGCCGACGACTTCATCAAGGTCTTCAAGGGCCGTAACCTGGGGCTCAACGCCAAAGCGAAGCTGGCCGGTCAGCTGGTCACCGCCCTGGTGTTCGGTATCCTCATCCTGCAGTTCCCGAATGAGGACGGCCTCACCCCGGCGTCGACGAACCTGTCGTTCACCCGTGATATCAACACCATCGACCTCGCCGTCGGTGGGACGGTCATCGGCACCATCATCTTCCTGGTATTCATCTACCTGGTGATCTCCGCCTGGTCTAACGCGGTGAACCTCACCGACGGTCTGGACGGCCTGGCGTCCGGTGTCACCGCCATGGTGCTCACCGCCTACGTGGCGATCACTTTCTGGCAGTTCCGCAACTCCTGCGGTGTCGGCGCCGAGCCCGGCTGCTACGCCGTGCGCGATCCGCTGGACCTGGCGATGCTCGCCGCCGCCGGACTCGGTGCCTGTGTCGGTTTCCTGTGGTGGAACGCCGCACCGGCGAAGATCTTCATGGGCGACACCGGCTCCCTGGCCCTCGGTGGCCTCGTCGCGGGCCTGTCCATTGCCTCGCGCACCGAGCTGCTGATGATCATCGTCGGCCTGCTCTTCGTCATGGAGGCCGCCAGCGTGGTCATCCAGGTGGTCTCGTTCAAGACCACCGGACGCCGCGTGTTCCGCATGGCACCCTTCCACCACCACTTCGAGGCAGGTGGCTGGGCGGAGACCACCGTGACAATCCGGTTCTGGTTGTTGTCGGCGTTGTTCGCGGTCGTCGGTATGGCGATCTTCTACAGTGAATGGCTCAGCGGCGCCTCCTTGTGACAGGTGGGGCCGAAAGGGATGACGGACGGTGAGGGACGGTGACGGACATGGTTGCACAGGTGAACGGTAGGAGTCTGGTGGACGCCCTGGGTGGCGGACGGGTCGTCGTCGCCGGTGCCGGTGTCGCCGGTACCGGGGTGGCCCGGATGCTGGCGGCGTTGGACGCCACGGTCACCGTGGTCGACGACGATGTTGAGGCCGGCGGACGCCTGGCGGGGGAGACCGGTGCATCGTTGGTCACCACCGAGCAGGCCTGTGCCACCAGCTTCCTCGCCGCGGTTGACCTGGTGGTGACATCCCCGGGGTGGCGTCCGGACAGTCCTGTCCTGGTGGCCGCCGCCGACGCCGGGATCCCGGTGATCGGGGACATCGAGGCAGCCTGGCTGGCAGATCAAGCGGGACTGTTCGGCGCGCCCCGCACCTGGTTGGCGGTCACCGGCACCAACGGCAAGACGACCACCACCGCCATGCTGGAATCGATTCTCACCGCCGACGGCCGCCGCACACTGGCCGTGGGCAATATCGGCACCCCGCCGGGGGAGGCCCTGCTGGCCGAACCGCCGGTCGACGTCCTCGCCGCCGAGGTCTCCAGCTTCCAGCTGCACTGGGCACCCGATTTCGCACCGGACGCCGGATGCGTGCTCAATCTCGCCGAGGACCACCTCGACTGGCACGGCTCCTTCGACAACTACGTCGCCGACAAGATGCGCGTCTTGACCGGCCCGGTGGCCGTGCTGGCCGCCGACGACCCAGAGGTCACCTCCCGGGCCACCGGCTGTCAGTGGGCCTACACCACAGGTGACCCCGCTGACATCGTCGGCACTGACGCAGCCGGCCTGTCCGACCTGCTCCGGGTGACCGGGGTGCGCGACGGCCGTCTCATCGACCTCGATGCTGTCAGTGGGTCGGTGATCGACCTGGGCAGCGCCGAGGGGATCTCACCGCCCGGCCCGGCCGGGGTCGCCGACGCCGCCGCAGCAGCAGCCCTGGCCCGCTCGGTCGGGGTCGCCCCGGAGTCCGTGGCTGCCGCGTTGGCCACGTTCACGGTGCAGGCACACCGCGGCCAGACCGTCGCAGAGTCCGGCAAGGTGCGCTGGATCGACAACTCCAAGGCCACCAACCCGCATGCGGCACTCGCCGCCCTCCAAGGGTTGGACGGGGTCGTGTGGGTGGCCGGTGGCCAGCTCAAGGGTGCCGAGGTCGACGAGCTCGTCGCCGCCGTGGCCCCGACATTGCGGGCTGCCGTCCTGCTCGGTGTCGACCGCGGCATCATCGCCGACGCACTTGCCGCCGCCGCTCCGGGCCTCCCGGTGACTGTCATCGACTCGGTCGATCCGGAGGAGGCGATGCGCCTCGCCGTCGACGCCGCCCGCGGATACGCTGACCCCGGGGACGCGGTCGTCCTCGCTCCGGCGGCAGCCTCACTGGACATGTACCGTGGCATGTCACAGCGGGGTGGTCTCTTCGCCGCAGCGGCCTGCAGCGAAGACAGTGAATACAGTGAAGACAGTGAAGATACCGAGGGAGGCGACGACCAGTGAGTGCCATGACCGCCTCCTCCCGCCGGTCGGAGGAGTCTCCGTGGAAGGGACTGGGCGAGAAGTTCAATCGAGCGTTGGCTGCCCCGCAGATGAACTACAAGGTGATCATGACGGTCACCGTGATCCTGGTGTTCATCGGGCTGACCATGGTGCTGTCGTCCTCGATGGTGTCCATCACCGACGACGGTGACGGCATCGCCGTGTTCACCGAGTTCCTCCGGCAGGCCGTGGTGGTCGCCATCGGCCTGGTGGGCATGTGGTTGTTCCTGCGGGTCCGCCCGGAGACCGTCCGACGGTTCTCGCCGGTGTTGCTGCTCATCGCCTTCATCCTGCTGGTCCTGGTGCTCATCCCGGGCATCGGTGTCGGTGGGGCCGAAGTCGGCTCGAACTCGTGGATCCGCATCGGCGGCGTCGGTATCCAGCCCTCCGAGGTCGCCAAGTTCTCGCTCGCGGTGTGGGGTGCCGCCGTGATCGCGGCGCGGTCCCGGAGCTACACCACGACCCTCAGCGTGATGTTGCCGTTCTTCCTGGTGTCGGGTGTGTTCCTGGTTCTGGTGATCCTCCAGAACGACCTGGGAATGATGCTGTCGCTGGGGTCGGTCATGATCGCCCTGGTCTTCTTCGCGGGCGCGAGCGGAATGCTGTTGCTCGGCATCGCCGTGCTCGGTGCCGGCGGTGCTGTGTTGCTGAGCCTGGCCCACTCTTTCCGTAGCTCGCGGTTCAGCTCCTGGTACGAGACCTTCACACTGTCCTTCTCCGAAGAGACCTCACGCGGGGCGTCCTACCAGTCGAAGCAGGGCATCTTCTCACTGGCGGACGGCGGACTGATCGGACAGGGACTGGGCCAGTCCCGCGCCAAGTACTACCTGCCGGAGGCCACCAACGACTTCGTCTTCGCCATCATCGGTGAGGAGCTCGGCCTGATCGGTGCCGGGTTGGTCGTCGCGTTGTTCGGCCTGCTGGCCTGGTTCGGTCTGCGCACCGCGATGGCCCAGTCCGACCCCTTCCTGCGTCTGCTGGCCGCCGCACTGACCATGGGCATCACGATCCAGGCCTTCTACAACATCGGGTATGTCGTCGGCCTGTTCCCGATGACAGGTGTGCAGCTGCCGTTGATCTCCGCCGGCGGTTCCTCCGCCATCGTGACCCTCGCTTCGCTCGGCCTGCTGGCCAGCATCGCCCGACACGAGCCGAAGACGATCTCGTCGATGCAACATGAGGGCCGGCCGCTGATCGACCGGCTGCTCTTTCTGCGCGAGCCGAAGCCCTACACCCCCGGCCAGCAGCAGCGTGACCGTGTCCGGGAACAGCCCAGGCGGTACGGTGAACCTGTGACCCGACCGCGTCAGCCGGCCGGGGAGCATGAACGGGCCAGGGCCACTCCCAGAGCCACCACCGGGTCAACCCCCCGGGGTACCCGGGGCCGGGGTGCCCGCGAAGCCGTCCCCCCGCCACGGCCACGACGGTCACAGGGCCCGCAGGGCCCACAAGGCACCAACGACAAGCAGCGACACAGGAGAAGGTAGAACACGGTGACCCCGACACAGGGACAGAGCTTGTCCGTCGCCCTCGCCGGCGGCGGAACCGCCGGCCACATCGAGCCGGCACTCGCCGTTGCCGAGGCGGTTCGACAGGAGCGTCCGGACGCCCGGATCACCGCCCTGGGCACCACCCGCGGTCTGGAGACCACACTGGTGCCCGAGCGTGGCGTCGACCTGGAGTTGATCCCGCCGGTGCCGGTGCCCCGCAAGCTGAACAAGGATCTCTTCACCCTCCCGTTCCGACTCATCGGGGCGTTGCGCAGCACCCGGAAGGTCCTGAAGAAACTGAAGGCCGACGTGGTCGTCGGTTTCGGCGGATACGTCTCCGCACCGGCCTACCTCGCCGCGAAGTCATTGCGTATCCCGATCGTCGTCCACGAGGCCAATGCCCGGGCCGGCATGTCCAACAAGCTGGGTGTGCGGCTCGGCGGCCGCGCCCTGTCCGCCACCCCGGACTCCGGGGTCGACGCCGACGTTGTCGGTATCCCGGTCCGTCAGTCCCTGCTGAACCTGGACCGGAAGGCTCTGCGGGCCGAGGCCAGGGAGTTCTTCGGCCTCGACCCGGACGCCCCGGTGCTGCTGGTCACCGGTGGCAGTCAGGGTGCCGCGTCGATCAACGCGGCGGTCAGCGGCGCGGCACAGACCCTGGGGCACGCCGGGATCGGCGTGCTGCACGCCTACGGGCGGAAGAACTCCGTCGAGGTCGAGCAGGTTCCCGGAGCCCCGGCCTATGTCGCGGTGCCCTACATCGACCGGATGGACCTGGCGCTCGCCGCAGCGGACATGGTGCTGTGCCGGTCCGGGGCGATGACCGTCGCGGAGATCTCCGCATGCGGTCTGCCCGCGGTCTACGTGCCGCTCCCGCACGGTAACGGGGAACAGGAGCTCAACGCCCGTCCCGTGGTCGACGCCGGGGGAGGGTTCATCGTGCCGGACGCCGAACTCAACGACCGGCGGGTCGCCCGGGAGGTTATCCCGGTGCTGAGGGATCCGGCACGGCTGCAGTCGGCTGGCACGGCAGCAGCACAGGCGGGACACCGTGATGCGGCCCCGCGCATCGCACAGATCGTCATCGAGACAGCGGCTAAGACAGCGGAGGGCAAGAAATGAGCAGGCGAGACCGCAGGGTCCATATGGTCGGAATCGGTGGCGCCGGGATGTCCGGCATCGCCCGCATCCTCCTTGATCGGGGCGTGACCGTCTCCGGCTCCGACATGAAGGAGTCCCGGGTGGTCATGGCGTTGCGTGCTGCCGGGGCGCAGGTCGAGATCGGCCACCGGGCCGAGAACCTGCGCGGTGGCACGCCGGACGGTCCACTGCCGGACGTGGTGGTCACCTCCTTCGCCGCGATCCCGCAGGACAACCCCGAGCTGGTCGCCGCCCGCGAGGCGGGGATCCCGCTGCAGCGGCGTTCGGACGTGCTGGCTGAACTGATGGCCGACCGGCGGCCCCTGCTGCTGGCAGGTACCCACGGCAAAACCTCCACCACCTCCATGGCGGTCGTCGCCCTGCAGTCCGCCGGACTCGACCCGTCCTTCGCCATCGGCGGTCAGCTGAACCGGGCCGGCACCAATGCACACCACGGCACCGGCGACATCTTCGTCGCCGAGGCCGACGAGTCCGACGGATCCTTCCTCGCCTACTCCCCGGAGGTCGCCGTGGTGACCAACGTGGAGCCCGACCATCTCGACTACTTCGGCACCGAGGAGGCCTACCGGGCCGTCTTCGGCAAGTTCGCCGGACGGATCGTCCCCGGTGGCACGCTCGTGGCCTGCCTCGACGACGCGGGAAGTGCCCGACTGGCCGAGGAGGTCGTTGCCGGCCGTGTCGACATCGCCGGCGGCGTGCGGGTCCTCGGCTACGGCACCTCCGCAGCAGTAGCCGCACACCCGAGGGTGCCGATCGGTGCGGAGATCCTCGGGTCCGAGTCACTTCCCGACGGAGGCAGTGCTGCCCGAGTCATCTTCGCCAACGGTGACACCTCCGCCCCGGGGCTGGTACCGCTGGATGTCACGGTGCGTACCCCGGGCACGCACATGCTGCTCAATGCCGTGGCCGCCATCTTGGCCGGCTCCCTGGTGGGCGCACCGGTCGACGGCCTGGCAGATGGAGTGGGGGAGTTCGACGGTGTCCGTCGTCGCTTCGAGTACCACGGCACCGCGGAAGGTGTGGAGGTCTTCGACGACTACGCCCACCACCCCACGGAGGTCAGGGCGGTCATCACCGCCGCCCGCGGCAAGGTGGAGGCCCGGGAGCGCGACACCGGGGAGACCGGCCGGGTGGTCGCGGTGTTCCAGCCGCACCTGTACTCGCGCACGGTCACCTTCGCCGAGGAGTTCGCCGAGGCGTTGTCCCTGGCCGACGTGGTCGTGGTCCTGGACATCTTCGGGGCCCGGGAGCAGCCGGTGGAGGGGGTCGACAGCCGGGTCATCACCCGTCAGATCACCGGGGCGGACACCAGTGAGGACACTGTGGACACTGAGGTCCACTATGAGCCGAACTTCTCCGGGGCCCCGGAGCTGGTGGCGTCACTGGTGCGCCCGGGTGACGTCGTGCTGACCATCGGCGCAGGTACGGTGACGATGCTCGCTGACGAGATCCTGCGGGAGATCGGTGACCGTGGCTGAGGAGAGCACCCGTGAAGACCGCCGGTCGCGCCAGCCGAACCGGTCAAACCGACCAGCGCGTCCCAAGCGGTCCCGGCGTCCGCTGGTCATCGCCGCAGCAGTGGTGGTGGTCATTGCCGTGCTGGCCGCCGTCGCCTTGCTCAGCCCGTTGCTGCACCTGCGTGAGGTGACCGTCGAGGGTGCTGACCACCTCGACCAGGAGGAGGTCGTGTCGGCGTCCGGTCTGAACGAGAGGGAGAACCTGCTCTTCGCCGACACCGATGCCGCTGCTGCGGCGGTGTCGGGGATGCCCTGGGTCAAGACCGTGACGGTGTCACGCTCCTGGCCCTCGACGGTGGTCGTCGACATCACCGAGTACCAGGCCGTGGGCTACATCGAGCGCGACGGCGACCCTTCGGTGGTCGACGAGAACGGCACGGTGTTCCTGCGAGGTATGGCCCCGGAGGGCACCACGCGCATTGACGTCGACGATGCCGAGGACGCCGGTGTCGACGCAGCGATCGCTGCTGCCGCGACCGTTCTCGCGGCGCTGCACGAGGGGCTGCGGGCGAATGTGGAAATGGTGGAGGCGGACTCTGCCGAAGACATCACCCTGCGCTTTGCCTCGGGGCGTGAGGTGCACTGGGGTTCGGCGGACCGGGCCGAGGAGAAGGCCGTGGCCACGGAACTGGTGTTGACCCGTGAGGGGCAACGGTGGAATGTCTCGAATCCCTCGGTCCCCTCCGTGCGGTAATGGTGCCGGAATTCCGAGAAAACTCTAAACCCGTCCTTTAAGGATACGACACGCCACAAAAAATGTGCGGGGAAATTGCACCGATGTCACACACAATTGGTCCCGAGCAACAGGACCAGAAGCCGGGACCCGGAAACAGTCAAGAAAGTGGGAGCGCACACCATGGAACTCAATGACAGCCACCTCGCCAAGATCACCGTCGTCGGTGTCGGCGGCGGTGGAGTCAACGCCGTGAACCGGATGATCGACGCGAACCTCCAGGGTGTGGAGTTCGTGGCGATCAACACCGACGCCCAGGCGCTACTCCTCACCGATGCCGACATCAAGCTCGACATCGGCCAGGAAGAGACCCGCGGCCTCGGTGCCGGCGCGAACCCCGAGGTCGGCCGAAAGTCCGCCGAGGACCACAAGGAGCAGATCGAGGACGTCATCGAAGGCTCCGACATGGTCTTCGTGACCTGCGGTGAAGGCGGCGGAACCGGTACCGGTGCAGCCCCGGTCGTGGCGAACATCGCCAAGAAGAAGGGTGCGCTGACCGTCGGTGTCGTCACCCGTCCGTTCTCCTTCGAGGGGCAGCGTCGTGCCAAGCAGGCACTGGAGGGCATCGAGGCACTGCGCGATGTCTGTGACACCCTGATCGTGATCCCCAACGACAGCCTGCTGCGGATGGGCGACCAGGACCTCCAGCTGATGGATGCCTTCCGCAAGGCCGATGAGGTGTTGCACTCCGGTGTCGAGGGCATTACCCGCCTGATCACCACCCCCGGTGTGATCAACGTCGACTTCGCCGACGTGCGCTCCGTGATGACCGATGCCGGCTCAGCCCTGATGGGAATCGGTGCCGCCCGTGGGGAGAACCGGGCGAAGAAGGCGACCGAACTGGCGATCAACTCCCCGTTGCTGGAAACCACCATGAAGGGCGCCAAGGGTGTGCTGCTGTCCTTCGCCGGCGGCTCCGACCTCGGTCTGTTCGAGGTCAACGAGGCCGCCAGCATCGTCCAGGAGCTTGCCGACGAAGACGCCAACATCATCTTCGGCACCATCGTGGAGGACCAGCTCGGCGACGAGATCCGGGTCACCGTCATCGCCACCGGCTTCGACGACTCCGCCAATGTCACGCTCTCCTCTCAGGGAGGCCAGCACCGCGCACCGGAGCCCGCCCAGCAGGCACCGTCCCAGTCCCAGGTCGCCCCGGTGCAGCAGTCCCAGCCTGCCGCACAGGCCCAGCCGACGCAGCAGTCCGCCCCCGGTATCTTCGCCGGCGAGCAGGCCCCGGAGAGTCCTGCCCGTGAAGCCTCGAGCTTCACCCGACGTTCCCGGTCGGACGTGCCGTCCGCGGCCGGTAACTCCGGGCTGTTCACCTCGTCCGACCGTAGGGACGACCGCCGGAACGACGACGGAGACGATGACCTCGATGTCCCCACTTTCCTCTGACCACGCTGCCGGACAAGCTGCTGAGCGGCCCGTCCGTAAAGTCGTCACCGACCGCTCGGCCGGCAACCTCGCCGACCACGTCGGTGATGATCCCGGTGCCGTGGCCGCCAACCGTGCCCGTCTCGCCGAGCTGATCGGCCTGCCCGCCTCTGACGTGGTCTACATGGAGCAGATCCATTCCCCGAACGTCACCGAAGTGACCGTCGAGCTGCTCGAGGAGCTCGGCGGAGCACCGGTGGAGGTGACGGACGCTCTGGTGACCACACTGCCCGGGATCGCCCTGGCCGTCCTCACCGCCGACTGTGTGCCGGTCCTGCTCTCCGACGACGAGGCCGGGGTCGTCGCCGCCGTGCATGCCGGACGCATCGGTGCCCGCAACGGTATCGTCGCCCGCACCGTCGAGTACATGGTGGAGCTGGGGGCGTCCCCGTCCCGCATCCACGCGCTGCTCGGTGCGGCGGCAGCGGGGGAGGACTACGAGGTCCCGGAATCGATGGCTGCGGACGTGGAGTCCCGGCTACCGGGCTCGCGGACGGCGACCACCGCCGGGACGTCCGGTCTCGACATCCGTGCCGGGATCACCCGGCAGTTGCTCGGGTTGGGCGTTCGTGCCATCGACGCCGACCCGCGCAGCACGGTGACGTCCGAGAACTTCTATTCCTACCGACGCGAAGGCGTCACCGGTCGACAGGCGGGCGTGATCTGGATGCCTTCCGGCGTGTCGACGTCTGCGGCAGCGGACTGATCCCGGTACTTTCGATACTTGACGAAGACGCACAGAAAGCGAGACGACCATGACAGACGGATTCACCGAGAAGGTCAAGGGCTTTTTCGGTTTCGGCGAGGTGGACAGTTACGAAGACCCGTACTACCGGGACGAGTTCGACGAGGCTGACCGGCGTGGCAGCGCCGATGCTGAGCGGCAGGGTGCCCCCGGTGAGTACCGTCGGGGCGACCGTCCCAGCCGTTACGCCGACCTGGACGATGCGCGCGGCTCCCGTGATGCGCGGGAGGCCCGGGAACCACGCCCCCGCGACATCCGGGCATCCGACTACGACTACCGTGACTCCCGGGCCGGCCGGCTCGGTGAGCCGGTCGCGTCGGCTGCCGCAGCAGCCCCGTCCGCACGTGAACCACAAGTGGTCCGTCTGGCACTGAGTTCCTTCCAGCAGGCCGGTGAACTCGCCACCGAGTTCCGTGCCGGGGACATCGTGGTCATCAACCTCTCCGGTATGGAGAAGGCGGAGGCCAGCCGCGTCCTCGACTTCTCGGTGGGGCTGGCCAAGGGTCTGGACGGTACACTGAAGAAGTTGGGCGGTCTGCGCAACTTCGCGCTGATCCCCGCGTCCGTGACCCTTGACCAGAGCCAGCTGGACCAGCTGGTGGAGGACCAGTAAACCACCGTGGAAATAACTCTTCATCTCATTGCGCTTCTTCTCCGCGTCTACTGGTTCGTGCTCCTCGCACGGGTCATTGTGGAGATGATCCGTTCCTTTTCCCGGCAGTGGCGCCCGTCCCGCCGGTTCGCGTTGTTCGCTGAGCCGGTCTTTGTTCTCACCGATTTCGTGGTGAAGCCGCTGCGACGCGTCATACCACCGTTGCGTCTCGGCGGGGTGGCGCTGGACATCTCCGTCCTCGTGCTCTTCTTCGGGGTGTCTTTCCTGGAGATGATCCTCGTGAGCGTGGCGAACTCCCTGTAGGTCCCTGCCATTCTTGCCGGGGGGGAATAAACTGGGGTATAACAGTGTCCAAAGGCTGTATATGAGGTTGACGTTGAGACTCCCTCGGAGAGTCAAGGTCAACCACTTCACTGCAGTCCCTGATAATATCGCGAATGACGTGTACTACCAACGATTGTGAAGGGAACTACCTATGCCGTTGACTCCCGCTGACGTTCATAACGTGGCATTCAGCAAGCCGCCGATCGGCAAGCGTGGCTACAACGAGGACGAGGTGGACCAGTTCCTCGATCTCGTTGAAGACACCCTCGCTGAATTGCAGGACGAGAACGATGAGCTCCGCGGGCAGGCCGCCTCCGGTGGTTCCGATGCGGCAGCCGCCGCACCTGCAGCGGTCGCCGCTGATGCCGACCCGCAGCTCGCCGCCGACCTGGAGGCCGCCCAGGCCAGGGTCGCTGAGCTTGAGGCGGAGCTGGACAAGGCCAACCAGGCCGCCGCCGCCGCTGAAGACCGTGCCGCTGCCGCTGAGTCTGCTGCAGCGGACGCCGAGAACCGTGCGGCCGAGGCTTCCCAGGCCGCAGCCGCCGCCCCGGCTGAGGCTCAGGCTGCTGCTGCACCCACCTCGGGCGAGAACGGTGCCTCGGCCGAGACCCACATGCAGGCCGCCCGCGTGCTCTCCCTGGCACAGGAGATGGCTGACCGTCTCACCGGTGACGCCAAGGAGCAGTCGCAGGCCATGCTCGATGAGGCCCGCACCGAGGCCAACCGCACTCTCGAGGACGCGAACAACACCGCGACCGCCCAGCTGGCCGACGCAGACGAGCGTTCCGGCAAGCAGCTCGCTGACGCCGATGAGCAGGCTCGCACCACCATCGCCGACGCCGAGCAGCAGGCCGAGACCCTGGTCGCCGATGCGACCCAGAAGTCCGAGACCCTCATCGCCGACGCCACCGCCCAGTCCGAGGCGCAGGTTCGCGCCGCACAGGACAAGGCGACTGCGCTGCAGGAGGACGCCGAGCGCAAGCACACCGAGATCATGACCACCGTCAAGAAGCAGCAGACTGCTCTCGAGGGTCGTATCGAGGAGCTGCGGACCTACGAGCGCGAGTACCGCACCCGCCTCAAAACCTTCCTGGAGTCCCAGTTGGAGGACCTCAATTCCCGCAGTACCGCCGCACCGAACTCGAACATCGACTTCGGCGACAAGTAAGTGCTCGCACTCGCGCTCCTGATGAGCCTGCTGGGCTTCATAGCCCTGCTGGTGGCCCTCTACGTGGGCTCGATCTTCTGGGCGTGGGTGTGCATTGTCGTGGCCCTCATCGGGGCCGGCATCTTCGTCGTGGACCTGGTTGTCCACCGACGGAGGTAGCGGCGTATACTCGCCGACTATATGAACGACCGCATCGATCCGGCCATCACCGGGGAGCGGATCCGGAAGAACAGACCGCGCTGGAGGAATTCGGCACAGTCCCAGTAGAACCGGACGGGGTCGCGGCACGTCATCGCCGTATGGAGGAAGTGGGATCCGGTCCGCCGGGTCCAAGCGGGGTGGTACCGCGTAGGCCGTCACCGGCCGGCGTCCCTGTGGTGAAGATCCATACCCACAGACCCTTCCACAGCCACTTTCTCTAGGAGACTTGCCGTGACGACCACCCCCGCCGGCGGAGCCTACCCCCGTACCGATATGACGGACGGGACGAGTTCCTTCCCCACCATGGAGCGCAACGTCCTGAACTACTGGGATCAGGATGACACCTTCCGCGCCTCCCTCGACAACCGCGACGGTGCCGAGGAGTACATCTTCTACGACGGTCCGCCCTTCGCCAACGGCCTGCCGCACTACGGTCACCTGCTCACCGGCTACGTCAAGGACATCGTCCCGCGCTACAAGACCATGCGCGGCTACAAGGTGCCGCGAGTCTTCGGCTGGGACACCCACGGACTGCCCGCTGAGCTGGAGGCGGAGAAGCAGCTCGGCATCAAGGACAAGGGCGAGATCGAGGACATGGGCCTCGCGGCCTTCAATGACTACTGTGCCCAGTCCGTGCTGCGCTACGCCGACGAGTGGAAGGCCTATGTCACCCGTCAGGCTCGCTGGGTCGACTTCGACAACGGCTACAAGACCATGGACCTCTCCTACATGGAGTCGGTCATTTGGGCCTTCAAGCAGCTCTACGACAAGGGACTGATCTACCAGGGCTTCCGGGTGCTGCCGTACTCCTGGGCCGAGCACACCCCGCTGTCGAACCAGGAGACTCGCCTGGACGACTCCTACAAGATGCGCCAGGACCCGACCCTGACCGTGACCTTCCCGGTCACCGGCGCCCACCCGGGCACCGCTTCGGTCGAGACTCTGGCCGCCCACCCGGAGCTGGCCGAGGCCTCCGCCCTGGCCTGGACGACGACCCCGTGGACCCTGCCGTCCCACCTGGCGTTGGCCGTCCACCCGACGGTCACCTACGTCTTGGTGAAGGTCGCCGAGGACGGCGCCGAGGCCGTCGCCGGGCAGAGCGTCCTGCTGGCCAAGGACCTGCAGGGGGCCTACGCCAAGGAGCTCGGCACGGACGCCGAGGTGCTCGCCGAGTTCACCGGTGAGCAGGTCGTGGGTCTGACCTACACCCCGCCCTTCGACTACTTCGCCGACCGGGCGGACCTGGGGGACAAGAGCGCCTTCCGGATCCTCGCGGCCGACTACGTCACCACCGAGGACGGTACCGGTATCGTCCACCAGGCTCCCGCCTTCGGTGAGGACGACATGAACACCTGCAACGCCGCGGGTATCGACACCATCGTCACCGTCGACCTCGACGGCAAGTTCACCAACCTCGTGCCGGACTACGAGGGCCAACTGGTCTTCGACGCGAACAAGGACATCATCCGCGACCTCAAGGCCGCCGGACGTATCGTGCGTCACCAGACCATCGAGCACTCCTACCCGCACTCCTGGCGCTCCGGCGAGCCGCTGATCTACATGGCGCTGCCCAGCTGGTTCGTCTCGGTGTCCTCCTTCCGCGACCGGATGGTGGAGCTCAACCACGAGCAGATCGAGTGGATCCCGGACCACATCCGCGACGGACAATTCGGCAAGTGGCTGGAGAACGCCCGCGACTGGAACATCTCCCGCTCGCGCTACTGGGGTTCGCCGATCCCGGTGTGGGTCTCCGACAACGACGAGTACCCGCGTACCGACGTCTACGGCTCCCTCGACGAGCTGGAGGCCGACTTCGGGGTGCGCCCGGAGTCGCTGCACCGTCCCTACATCGACGAACTGACCCGTCCGAATCCGGACGACCCGACCGGCAAGTCCACCATGCGCCGTGTGCCGGACGTGCTGGACGTATGGTTCGACTCCGGTTCCATGCCGTTCGCGCAGGTGCACTACCCCTTCGAGAACAAGGACTGGTTCGACACCCACTCCCCGGCGGACTTCATCGTGGAGTACATCGGCCAGACCCGCGGCTGGTTCTACCTGCTGCATGTGCTGGGCACCGCCCTGTTCGACCGTCCCGCCTTCACCAAGGTCGTCTCCCACGGCATCGTGCTTGGCGATGACGGACAGAAGATGTCGAAGTCCAAGGGCAACTACCCGAACGTCAACGAGGTCTTCGACCGCGACGGCTCCGATGCGATGCGCTGGTTCCTCATGAGCTCGCCGATCCTGCGCGGCGGCAACCTCATCGTCACGGAGCAGGGCATCCGCGAGGGTGTGCGCCAGGCGATGCTGCCGATGTGGAACGCCTACTCCTTCCTGCGTCTCTACGCCAGCACCCCGGCGAGCTTCGACACGTCCTCCACGAATGTGCTGGACCGCTACATCCTCGCCAAGCTGCACGACACCGTCGCGTCGGTCACCGAGGCGCTGGACGACACGAACATCGCCACCGCCACCGACGAGATCCGGCAGTTCTGCGACGTGCTGACCAACTGGTACGTCCGTCGCTCCCGCGACCGCTTCTGGGCAGGCGACACCGGTGAGATCGGCCACCCGGAGGCCTTCAACACGCTCTACACCGTGCTGGAGACCCTGTGCCGTATCTCCGCCCCGCTGCTGCCGATGACCACCGAGGTCATCTGGCGTGGTCTGACCGGTGAGCGTTCGGTGCACCTGGCCGACTTCCCGGATGCCGCAGACCTGCCCGCCGACGACGACCTGGTGGCGTCGATGGACGCGGTGCGTGGCGTGTGCTCCGCAGCGTCCTCGCTGCGTAAGGCCCACAAGCTGCGTAACCGTCTGCCGCTTCCCGGTCTGACCGTGGCGCTGCCGGACTCGGCACGGCTCACCGACTTCGCCTCGATCATCCGCGACGAGGTCAACATCAAGAACATCGAGGTCACCGACGACGTCTCCTCGGTGGGACGCTTCGAGGTCGTCGTCAACGCCCGTGTCGCCGGCCCTCGCCTGGGCAAGGACGTCCAGAAGGTGATCAAGGCCGTGAAGACCGGCAACTACACCGTCGCCGAGAACGGCGCCGTGGTCGCAGACGGCATCGAGCTGATCGACGGCGAGTTCAGCCGCAAGCTGGTGGCCGTGGACCCGGACAACACCACCGAGATCCCCGGCGGTGGGGGACTGGTCGTGCTCGACACGACGGTCACCCCGGAGCTGGAGGCCGAGGGGTGGGCCGCGGACCGGGTGCGTGGCATCCAGGACGCCCGTAAGGCCTCCGGGTTCGATGTCTCCGACCGGATCGCCCTGACGCTGTCGGTGCCGGAGGCACAGGCCGAGTGGGCGGAGTCGCACGCATCGACGATCGCCGGTGAGGTCCTGGCGACCTCCGTGGAGGTCGTGGTCGGGCAGGAACTGACCCACGATGTCGGTGATGGCTGTACCGCCGATGTTGCCAAGGTCCAGTGACATCTTAGGCTTGGTCTAGTTATTTAACTTGACTGATCGGTGCCGGCCCCCGGGGTTCCCCGGGGGTCGGCACCGTCTCTGCCTTCCGCGGCCGTGTGGTTCTCGGCCGTGCATCAACGTGTCGAACATGTGGTTGACTGCACTGCTGATGCGAGGTATATTCGTGGGAGAATATTCATTGTGTTGTCTCATCATCAGGGGATGCAGAAATGCAGATCGACAACTTCGTATTCGCCGAACGCTACATCGAACGGGAGGAGCCGGACGGGCCGTTCTGGGCGACCGGATGGACCAAGGGGACCTGGTACAAGATCCAGGCGAACACCCTGGAATTACTGACTGCGATCGGTGTGACTCCGGGGCACCGGACCGAAGTGTCCCGGCATATCCGGTCGGTTGCCCGGCAACTGGGAGTCTCACCTGGCAAAGTGCAGCAGTACTGTGACATCGGCATCATGTACCACCGATTTCCGACGATCGGGAGCCGGTTGAGTTGCGGGGCCTTCTCCTTCGATCATTTCCGCGTCCTTGCCGACGTCACCGGCGGGGTGTCCGCCAGGTTCCGCCGACTGGTGGACGAGGCGGTGGCCCGGTTGCTGACCCCGGTCCGTGCCCGCCAGGTCGTCCCGGGATTGCGGACCCTGGCGCGGATGGTTCGGGAGATGATCGCCGAGATCGCCCCGCTGGCCCCGCCCGTCGATCCGGAAGGTGAGGGTGAGATTCCTCCACCGCAGGCACAGATGGACTTCGCCGTCGACGAGCGTAACGATCGCTCCACGACGTTCGTCATCACAGTGCCGACGGACGAGGGGACCGGGGTGGTAGGACTGATCGACGCTGGCGCCACCCAACTGGGGAGTTCCCGGGCAGTGGCTTTCGTCGAACTGATGCACGGCCGGATCAACAAGGACGGCGGGGTGAAGGTGACGTTGAACTGCTACCGGAACCTCGACACCGGCGCGATGCACCTGGAGAACGCCTGGCTCAGTGAGGCGGCCACACAACGGTGGATGGCGCGGGTGACCTCGCTGTGCGTTGCCGGGCACAGTGAGCATCAGGGCCGTCGTAATACCGCGCACCAGAAAGCCACGATCGCCGGAAGGGACGGCACCTGTCGGGCCCCGGGCGGTGAGGCGCCTGCGGCCACCGCCGAGATCGACCACGTCGCCCGCTGGACGGGAGAGTTCACCGAGGACGGCACCCCCACCGGCGGCAAGACGGCGACCTGGGCCGAGCAGTCACTGTGCACACCGTGTCACAGCCTGAAGACCCGCGGTCTGCTGGACGTCCGGCTGAACCCGGACGGCAGCACCTGCTGGACCAGCCACGATGACGGACACCAGTAGGTGGACCTGCCCTCGGGGCCGCTGGCCAATGCGGTGCTGGACTTCCATACCCGGTCGCACCGCAATGTCGCCACCCGGGAAGAACACAACCGAGCGCGGCTGGACCACATCGCCGAGGTGGAGAAGGCCCTGCAGAGTCAGGAACGCTTGCCGTTCTAGAATGGCATGTATGACACCAGGCCAGCGGTGGGTCGTGCACCTCGACATGGATGCGTTCTTCGCCTCCGTCGAGCAGCTCACCCGACCGACCCTCGCCGGCCGTCCAGTGCTGGTCGGTGGGGCGTCGGGGCGCGGCGTCGTGGCAGGTGCGTCCTATGAAGCCCGTGTCTACGGAGCGCGGTCAGCCATGCCGATGCACCAGGCGGTCCGGCTGTGCCGCGGAACCGCGGTGGTCGTCGCCCCACGCTTCGCCGTCTACTCCGCGGCCTCCGCACAGGTCTTCGACCAGTTGTCCCGCGGTGGGGACGTCATCGAACACCTCAGCATCGACGAGGGGTTCATCGAACCCACCGACCTCGTCGGGGCCACCCCGGACGAGGCCCAGGCATGGGCGCTCGACCTGCAGGACACCATCGACCGGGAGGTCGGCCTGCCCTGCTCCATCGGGGTGGCCTCCACGAAGCTCGATGCGAAGATGGCCTCCGACCTGAACAAACCCCATGGGGTGACTGTGGTCGGTGCCGCAGACCGCGCCAAGGTCTTCCACCCGCGCCCGGTCGGTGAACTCTGGGGCATCGGGCCGGTCGCACAACAGAAACTCGCCGAGGTCGGGGTCGACACCATCGGGGACTTCGTCGCCATGGATGACGTGGACGTCCAGGGGCTCCTCGGCACCGTGGGCCTGCAGATTCTCGGCTACGCCCGCGGGAAGGACCGTCGTCCCGTCGCGCCCCGGGCCAGGTCCAAGCAGGTCTCCGCCGAACGCACCCTGGCCGTCGACGCCTCCAAGACCGCCGCCGTCGACCCGGTGCTGCTGGACACCGCCACCGCGGCCCGTGCCCGACTGCTCAAGGACGGCCGTGCGGCGCGCACCGTGACAGTGAAGACCCGCACCGCCGACTTCCAGGCACATACCCGTTCGACCACCCTGTCCGCCCCCACCGACGACCTCGACGAGATCATCGCCGCAGCCCGGTCCGTGGTGCCCCGCCCCGAGGAATCCGGAGCAGTCCGGCTGGTGGGGGTCAGCCTGTCCGGGCTGACCGAGGAGCGTCAGGCCGTCCTGTTCCCGGAACCCGGCACGGAGGTCCCGGAGGCGACCGTGGTCGACGAGACGGCGGAGATCAGTGAGAAGACCGTGGAAGCAACCGAATCACCCGCCGCCATCCACTGGCGGCCGACCCAGGACATCACGCACACCGAGTACGGCCACGGTTGGGTCCAGGGAACCGGGGCCGGGGTGGTCAGTGTGCGGTTCGAGACCCGCTCGACCGGTCCTGGACGAACCCGGACCTTCCCCGTCGACGACCCCGAGCTCAGCCCAGGGGAACCACTGGCCAGCCTGGAGTAGCGCGCTATGCCTGCTGCGCCCGATCCTGCTGTGCCCGGCGCACCGCCAGTTCACACAGCAGCTCCATCCGAGCCTGGGGGACACTGAG
This sequence comes from Candidatus Corynebacterium faecigallinarum, assembly GCF_052264515.1. Lineage (NCBI taxonomy): Bacteria > Bacillati > Actinomycetota > Actinomycetes > Mycobacteriales > Corynebacteriaceae > Corynebacterium > Candidatus Corynebacterium faecigallinarum. The sequence continues at coordinate 19,624 of NZ_JBQQOC010000013.1, read as the reverse complement.
CTTACCCGCGCTGCGCACCCCGGCCCGGGCGATCGCCCGGCCGCCGCCCGCCCCGCCGTACACAAGCTGCACCCCACCGGCCGGTACTCGGCTGGCCACGACCACGGGGATGCCAGCATCGAGGGCCCGGCGCACCCCGTCGGAGAGGACGCCCACATTGCCGGAGCCAAAGGCGGCGACGACGATGCCGTCTGCCCCGGCGGCGACGGCGGTGTCCACCAGGGACGCCTCGGCACCCTGGTAGGCGGGGACGACATCCACCCGTAGGCCGGCGAGCGGTGCAGGACCCGCCGAGAGCGCAGCGCCCGACGACAGCCGCTCCGGCCGCGGCTCACCGACAGAACCGAAGGCCTCGTCTGCGGTGGTGTGCACCTTGGTGACCCCGTACGCAGGGACGACCTTACCGCCCAGGGCGACGACCGGGGACTCGGCGGTGGCCGCCGCAGCGACGGCATCGCACAGGTTGCGGGGGCCGTCGGGCCCTTCCGGGGACGCGTCATCGGCGGGACGCTGGGCCCCGGTGAGTACCACCGGGCCGCCGAGCAGACGGTCGACGGCCATCGCCGTCTCCTCCATCGAATCGGTGCCGTGGGTCAGCACCACCGGCCCGTCAGCGGAGTGGATATCGACCAGCAGGACATCGAGGTCCGCCAAGGTCATGGTCGAGGAATCCAGCTGCATCACGTCCCGGGCGGTGACGGCCTCCGTGGCGATTCCGGCATGGGACAACAGCGTGGAGATACTGCAGGTGGGTACGAGGTCGCCGGCAGCGTCGGTGGTGCAGGCGATGGTTCCGCCGGTGCCGAGGACAGTCACATGGGGGTTCACGGATTTCCAGGCTACAGGTCGATGGCCTGTAAACTCTCCGAGGAACGAACTGCCCGAACGACTCCCGCCCCGTGAAGGAGCACCCCCACCGTGAAGTCCACCCGCCTGTTTGCCGCCGCCGTCGCCGTGAGTGCCGGGCTGTCCCTGGCCGCCTGCTCGTCCGACGATGACGACTCCAACGGCTCCGACAACGCTGCCGGAACCACCACCGCCGCGGAGAACACCCAGGAGATCCAGCCCCCGACGGCGCAGGAGCTCCAGGACATCCTCGACCGTGCCGTGGATCCTGCGGTGCCGGCGGAGGAGAAGACCGACAGTGTGGAGGGCGGCGAAGAGGCCGTGGAGCTGTTCGACGTGATGACCCGCTCCAAGGAAGAGTCCGGGGCGACCCTGCAGGTCGTGGACCCGGTCCTGCCGGGGATCAGCCCGCAGCAGGTCATGGCCACCTTGCAGATGGAGGTTCCGGATCTCGACCTGAACCCGGTGGAGGGTGTCGGGTTCGTCTACGACGACGGGCAGTGGAAGCTGGAGCGCCGCTGGGCCTGCACCCTGGTGAACACCGTCGCCGCCGACCAGCTCCCGCCGCTGTGCGAGGACGTCGCCGCCGAGCAGGACGCCCCGGCCGAGGACGCGCCGGAGGACGCCCCGGCGAACTAGACGCCGTGAGTTAGTCCCCGGATTCCTCGGAGTCCTCACCAGAGGAGGGTTCCCACACCGACTTGGTGCGGGAGGTCTGGACGACCGAGATATCCGAGTCGGGCTCGCCGAAGGTCACGGTGGTCGACGTCTCGATCATGCCGGAGACGGGGACCGGCCGACGCAGGTCAACGGTGACCCGTCCACCGGAGTCGCTGGCGGAGTCCACGACCTGAAGGTCGGTGCCCGGCAGCTGGCGCACCGAGGGGGTTCGGTCGATGTCGATGTCCAGCTCGATCTGTGAGCCCTCCCGCTTCATCAGCGTGTAGGTGACCGTCTGCCGCATGGAGATCGAGTCGTCGACCTGACTGGACACCGTCCACCGGGCACCCTCGCCGAGCTCCTCGGTGGGGAAGACCAGTGGAAGATCGGTCATCTGGGTGAAAGACTGCTCGACACTGGCCCGTGCCGAGCCCGAGGCGCTTTCCGGGGAGGAGAAGCTGCGGCTGGAGACCCGGCCGTCCTGGCCGTAGGACTGGGTCATGGTGAAGCCCTCGGCGGTGGCGATGTCATCGTTGCGGTCGGTGTTGTCCCCGGTGGGAAGACCGGCGACGACGGTGGCGTCGAGGTCCTCGCCGTCGGTGTCGGTGGAGACCGTCAGCGGGATCTCCATCGTCCGCTCCTCGTAGGGGATGTCGTCCTCCTCCGGGGCTCCCTGGGTGGACTGCTCCAGGCCACGGGTGGCATGGAAGGTGGTTTCCTGCTCGGTGTCGTCGTTGAACCACACCAGGGGGCTGGCCTCGCCCTCACCGGCGTCAAGGACGGTGACCGCGACACCGGGGACCGGCACGTCGGCCGGGGCTTCGGTAGGTTCATCGTCGGAGGAGCAGGCGGTCAGACCGCCGAGTCCGAGCAGGACAGCAGTGGCTGCGGCGACCACCGGGTAAGCGAAGGGACGGCGGCGGGCGGGTCGTAGGGTGCGCACGTTGGACAGGGTACCAATGGCCTAGGATGGTCGTCGTGACTGCAGCAAAAGTCCGCCCGTGGGCGCTCATCCCGTTGGCCGTGATCGTGGTACTCGACCAGCTGACCAAGTGGCTGGTCGTGGAGAACCTCGAACCCGCCACCGCGTACCCCGTCATCGGGGACTTCGCCCGGCTGTACCTGATCCGCAACTCCGGTGCGGCCTTCTCGATGGGGGAGGACGCCACCATCATCTTCTCGATCATCCAGATCATCGCCGTGGTGGTGTGTGTGGTGCTGGCGTTCCGGGTGCGTAACCCGTGGGCCATCGCCTCGGTGGCGATGATCGGTGGCGGTGCGGCAGGCAACCTCATCGACCGGATTTTCCGCTACCCCGGTTCACTGCAAGGCCATGTGGTGGACTTCGTGTCCATCGGCAACTTCGCCATCTTCAACGTCGCCGACTCCGCCATCACCATTGGCGTCGTCGTCTACCTGGTCTACGCGCTGTTCATCGAACCGAAGCAGCTCAAGCAGCAGGAGAATGAGCAGCAGGAGGTTCAGGGCGCATGAGCCGCGAGACCAGGATGATGCCGGTTCCCGACGGACTGGCCGGGATGCGGGTGGACGCCGGGCTGTCAAAGCTGCTCGGCCTGTCGCGCACCGTGGTCGCCGAACTGGCCGAAGCCGGCGACATCAGCCAGGATGGTCGGTCGGTGGGCAAGTCCGACCGACTCGCCGCCGGCGCCTGGTTGGACGTGACCCTGCCGGAACCGCCCCGCGACCTTGCTGATGAGCCGGCCGAGTTCGTCGAGGGGATGGAGATCCTCTACGCCGACGATGACGTCATCGCCGTCAATAAACCGGTCGGCGTCGCCGCCCACCCCACGATCGGCTGGGAGGGGCCCACGGTGACCTCCGGACTGGCCGCCGAAGGCTTCCGGATCTCCACCTCCGGCCCGCCGGAGCGTAAGGGTATCGTCCAACGGTTGGACGTCGGGACGTCCGGCGTGATGGTCGTCGCCGCCAGCGAGCGTGCGTACACACAGCTCAAGCGGGCCTTCCGCGACCGCACCGTGGACAAGACCTACCATGCGCTGGTGCAGGGTCACCCCGACCCGACGACCGGCACCATCGACGCCCCGATCGCCCGGCATCCGGGGGCGGGCTGGAAGTTCGCCGTGCGCGACGAGGGTCGCCACGCGGTGACCCACTACGAGACGATCGAGGCGTTCCAGCAGGCCACGCTGGTCAAGATCCACCTGGAGACCGGACGGACCCACCAGATCCGGGTGCATTTCTCCGCACTGCACCACCCGTGCTGCGGGGATCCGATGTACGGGTCGGATCCGGCACTGTCGGAGTTCCTCGGCCTGAACCGGCAGTGGCTGCACGCCGTGCACCTGGGCTTCACCCACCCCGACGGCCGGTGGATGGACATTGAGTCGCCCTACCCCGAGGATCTGCAGACTGCGCTGGACCGGATACGTGAGGTCAACTGATGCGCTCGTCGGAGAAGATCGCGCCGAACCGCAAGGTCCGACGCAAGCGTGAGTGGGCAGACACCAGGCGCCCGGCGTGGGTGATGTGGCTGTCGGTGCTCTGCCTGGTCGCACTGGGGATCACCGTGCTGACCCTGTCGAACTCCGAACGCATGTCCCGGCCACAGGCGATCAACGGTGATTCCCTGGGTCCGGAGACCGGTGAAACGGTGGTGGATTACGTCACCCGCGCCCGGGAGAGCCTGGTTGAGGCCGAGACCGGGGCCGACAGTGATGATCCCCGGTGGGCACTGGTGACCCCGATGGTTCCGGCGGGCACCGAGCCGCTGACCGAGATGCTGTCGGACCAGGCCGATCTGCGGGTGTCCACACTGTTGGCGGGGAACACACAGTGGTCGTTGCCGGAACCCGCCGTCGGCCAACACCGGGGGGATGTCTTCGCCGAGGCCCGTGCGCTGATGGCAGCCAACGCCGGCGTCGAGGTCGACGACCCGGCCCTCGACGTGCTGGGCGTGCTGGTCCACGGCACCCCGGCGCAGTTGCGTGCGCTGGACGACCGGCCGGACGTCCTGACCGTCGAGGCGCTACCGGCCGACGCGGTGTACGGACGCATCGGTATGCGTCCGGTCTCCGCCGACGCGGAGGATTCTGACGCCCCTGCGGACGAGGGGGAGCCTGCCACATGATCTGGGGACTTCTCGCCTACCTGATGTGGGGCGTCTTCCCCGCATTCTTCCCGCTGCTGCGTCCCGCAGAACCCCTCGAGATTCTGGCCCACCGGTTCGTGTGGACGCTGCTGTTCGTCGCGCTTATCCTGCTGTTGACCACCGGGTTCACGTGGATGCGGCAGATCCCGGCACGCCTGTGGTTGCGGATCGCCGCCGCCGCGGTACTCATCGCCGGCAACTGGGGGCTGTACATCTACGCGGTCAATAACGACCACGTCGCCGACGCAGCTCTCGGATACTTCATCAACCCCCTGGTCAGTGTGCTGTTGGGGGTGCTGGTGCTCCGCGAACGACTGCGGGTGCTGCAGTGGGTGTCGGTGGCGATCGCCGGAGTGGCGGTAGTGATCCTCACCGTGGCACTGGGCTCCCCACCGGTGGTGTCACTGGGACTGGCGCTGTCCTTCGCCGGGTACGGGCTGCTGAAGAAGCGGGTGCCGCTGACCCCGCTGCAGTCGTTGACCGCCGAGACCGCCGTACTGGCCCCGGTAGGTGTGCTGTTCCTGGCCTGGCTGCAGACCCAGGGCACCAACACGATGCTGCAGGGCGGCCACGGGGTGAGTCACGTCCTGTTGCTGATCACCGCCGGCGTGGTGACGGCACTGCCGTTGCTGTGCTTCGCCCGGGCAGCCCATGAACTGTCGTTGACCACCCTGGGGATGCTGCAGTACATCACCCCGGTGATGCAGATGCTGTGGGCGGTCTTCGTTGTCGGCGAGGAGATCGAAGCCGCCCGCTGGATCGGATTCGCGGTGATCTGGGTGGCCCTGGCTGTCTTCGTCACCGATATGTTGCTCAACAGCAGGCACCGGAACAAGGTGAAGAAATTGGAGGCCCAGTGACCGGACGAGAGACCGGACAGGAGACTGGACCAGCGAACACGCCCCCGGAGGACCCGCCGGTACTGCCCGGCTGGTGGCGCCTGTTCATCGCGGTCAACCCCTCGGGCCCGCGGTGGCCCGGGGCACTGCGCGCCGCCCTGGCGCTGGCACTGCCTGCGTCGGTGGCTCTGCTGCTGGGCCACCAGACCGCGATGCTGATGATCGCCGGCGGTGGTTTCGCGGTGATCTTCGGTGAAGGACTGCCGTTCCGCGCCCGGTGGCGGGTGATGTCCATCGTCGGGGCTCTGCTGGCCTGCGGCGCGATGGCAGGGGCGATGGTCGGCACGGTGGTCTGGCAGCAGGATTCGCACTGCTGGCTGCTGCTGATCGTGGTGTTCACCTCTGCTGTCGCCGCAGTGTCCGGGTTCGTCCAGAATGCGTTGCGGCTGCCACCGCCGGGCACCTTCTTCATCGTCATGGTCGCCGGCGGCTCCACCATGATCGCCAGGCAGGGGGTGAACCCGGTCGAGGTCGGCCTGTGGACGTCGCTGGGTGCCCTGTGCGCGGTACTGATCGGCATGGTCCCGGCGCTGTGGGGTCGGCGACGTCCGGAGACCGCGGCGGTGACCCGGTTGGAGCAGCAGGTCGAGGCGTGGGAGGCGGCGGTGGAGAACACCGGGCAGAACACCGTCGCCGAAACCCACCGGGTGCGTGTCGCCCTGGCACAGGCCTGGTACGCACTCTCCGACGCTGGCCTGGTGGCCGCTGGCCGGGGCCCGGGCGGTGAACAGCACGACCTGGTGGGGCGTTGTCTGGCGGCGCAGCGTCGGATCGCCGGTGAATCCACGGTGCCGCTGCTGCGTCCGTCGGTGCGCTACCGGATCTTCCGGTCGATGACCCCGAACTCGCACGCCATGACCACTGCGGTGAAGATCGGGGTGGCCAGCCTGGTCGCCGGTACCGTCGGCGTTGCGCTGGGGTTCGACCGTCCGGACTGGGCGATCGTCACCGCCATGGTGATCCTGCAGTGGGGTCCCGATCTTCGACCCGGCACGGTCCGGGCAGCCCACCGGGTGGTCGGATCCGTGGCCGGGGTGTTGCTGTTCGCCGGGTTCCACCTGCTGGAGCTCGACGGCTGGAGCCTGCTCGCTGCACTGGCACTGTGCCAGTTCCTCGCTGAGGTTCTCGTGGTCCGCAACTACGCCTTCACCGTCACCGTGGTCACCCCGTTGGCGATGATGATGGGTGGGGCGATGCACCAGCCGCTGGGCCCGGGTGTGGTCTCCCGTATCGCCGAGGTGGGGATCGCCACCGCCTGCGCCATCGCATCACTGTGGCTGATCGCCCGCGGCGCAGACAAGCGGCGGGTGATCCGCCAACGGGAGAACTGCCTGGCGGCGATGACCGGTCTGCTCGGCCGGCTGGTCGCCGGCTCCGTCCCACATGACGCGCTGGTGCAGCGTCGCGACCTGCAGTTCGAGTTGCTGTGGGAGCGTCGTGACGCCGAGGCGATGGCCACCAACCGGCCGTCGGCGGATCCGGACGGCACGTTGTGGCAGGGACACCTGCTGGTGCAACGCTGCGGCTACCGGATGCTCGACCGCTGTGCCTCGGCCGGTAACCGGAAACTCGGCCAACCGGAGCTGGCGGAGCTCGCCGAGGCGACCAGGCAGGTCGTCGACCAGGTCCGTGTGGAGACGCGTTAACCCAGTCCGAAGATCCGGTCGACCATGGGGTTACGGAACATACCGTCCGGGTCGACCTCTGCGCGCACTGCGCCGACGGCATCCAGGTCCGGGTGCACTGCGGCCAGACCATCATGGTCCAGGGTGTGCAGCTTGCCCCAGTGAGGGCGTCCTGCCGCGGCAACGAGTACCGGCTCCACCACCGCGAAGAGCTCCCGGTAGTTGTCCCGGTGATAGCGGTGCACCGCGAGGTAGCAGGACTCCCGGTCCTTGGCGGTGGACAGCGGGACATCGTCGGCGGCGGCACAGCGCACCTCGATGGGGAAACCCACCGACAGCCCCGACCCGTCGATCGCCCGGTGCACCTCGGCGAGCACCTCGGGGGCGTCGTCGAGGGGCACTGCGTACTCCATCTCGTTGAAGCGCACCCGGCGCGGGGAGACGAAGACAGCATGGGCGGTGTCGGTGTACTCACGCTGGGCCAGGGTGGCCGCGGCGAGCCGGTTCATCGCCGAGGTGGTGCCCGGCAGGCGGTGCATCAACCGGCACATTCCTTCGTAGGCGAGGTTGCTGACCAGCTCGTCGTCCAAGAGTGACTTCCAGCGCGGCACCGGGTTGGTCGGTGCGGTGCCCGGCAGACGGGTGTTGGTCTTGACGTGGGCGACGTCGGTGCCGGGGAACCAGTAGTACTCCAGGTGGTCGACCGCCCGGGCGCGGGTGGGGAAGTCGTGGTGGACCGGGTCGAGGGGTTCGGCCTTCTCCACCGCAGCAAGCAGGAAGGCCTCGACCACCTCGACGGTGATCCGGGTGATGACCCCCAGGCTGCCGAAGGCGACCCGCCCGTAGTCGAACAGTGGGTCGCCGGGGCCGACGTCGTGGACGGTGCCGTCGGCGGTGATGACCCGCATCGCGCGGACCATGCCGGCGAAACCGGTGAGCCCGGCACCGGTTCCGTGGGTGCCGGTGGAGACTGCACCGGCCAGGGACTGGGGGTCCACGTCACCCTGGTTGGCCAGGGCCAGCCCGTGGGGGCGCAGCAGTGCGGGAACGTCCCGCAGCCGGGTGCCGGCCAGGAAGGTGACCTCCATGGCGGCCCGGTCGACATTCACGATGCCGGAGAGATGGTCGAGGTTGACCAGTACACCGTCGGTCACCGCGACCGGGGTGAATGAATGTCCGGCACCGACGGCCTTCACCGTCGACCCCTGCTCGGCGGCGTGGGTCACCACCTCCACCAGCTCTGCCTCGGTGGCTGGTTGGGAGACCTGTGTCGGGGTGGCGGTCTGCCCACCGGACCAGTTGCGCCAGCGCTTGCCGATCATGTGAAGCTCCGTCCTTCGCCCCGGTAGGTGGGCCATTCATCGAGGATGTCACCGTCACTGACCACCAGGACGGTCTCGGCGAACTCCGCTTGCTCGCCGGCCTTGGCGTGCCGCATCCACACGTGGTCACCGAGTGACAGGGAGTCGGCGACCTCACCGCGCAAGGGCGTCTGGACCTCCCCGGCCCCCTCCATGGAGGTCATCGCCAGGCCACGGGGGAAGTCGATCACCGGGACCCGGTCGGCACCCGGTGGGCCGGAGGCGATGCGTCCGCCACCGGCGACGGTGACGAAACCAGGGGCCGGTCGGCGGACCACCGGCAACACGAACCACTCGGCAGACAGGGGCCGGAAGGTGGTGTAGTTGTCGAACAGTCCTGGGCCGACGACCCCGGAACCGGCCCCGACCTCGGTGACGACGTCCTCGGCAGTGGTGGACTCGATCGACCCGGTGCCACCGCCGTTGACGAACTGCAGATCCCCGGCGACCTCCTGGACCGCGGCGACGATGCCTGCCCGACGGCCGGCGAGTTCCAGGGCAGACAAGGCCTTGACCGCGGCGACGGCGGGGGAGGTGTCGGTGGTGCCGGCGATCTGCCCCTCGTAGGCCATGATGCCGACCAGCTCGAAGCCGTCGCGGTCGACGATCTCCTCGGCAAGACGGCGGGCCTGCTCCACCGAGTGCACCGGGGAGCGACGCGCCCCGAGATGGAGCGGGCCGAAGGAGAGCGAAGCGTCCACGTCGATACACACCCGCACGACCCCACGCTCGGCCGGTGGGGCGACGGCATCGATGACGTCGAGGTGCTCCACCGAATCGACCATCACGGTGATTGTCCGGAGGTACTTCTCCTCACACGTCAGACGGTGCAGGTACTCGCGGTCGGCACTGGGGTAGGCCACCAGGATGTCGTCGCAGGTACCCTCGTCGACCAGCCACAGGGCCTCACCGAGGGAGTAGGACATCAACCCCCGGATCCCGTCGAGGGTGAGAAGGCGGTCGATCAGCGACCGGATCCGCACGGACTTCGTCGCCAGCCGGATCGGTGTGCCATTGGCCCGACGGACCATGTCGGCGGCGTTGGCGAGCGCACTGTCAAGATCGAGGACGCTGAACGGGGCGTCGAGGTGCGCGACGGCTTCGCGCACAGCAGGGCGGGGAGTGCTCATTCTCCTGAGAATACGTCCAGTCCCTGGGGTTGTGCAGGACTTTCGGATATCATCGTCCGACATGACTGTGACGACTACCGGGACGACTACCCGGACGGACGGCTATGCGAGTCCTATGATGGAGAAGATCTACCGTGCCCCTGGGCATACCGGGCCGGACGGCCCCATCGGACGGTGGGAGGGCATCGACGGTGACGAGGAATGGGCAGCGGAGATCCGGCGGCTGAAGAAGGCACGCAACGCGGTGATCCTGGCCCACAACTACGAACTGCCCGAAATCCAGGACATCGCCGACCACACGGGTGACTCCCTGGCACTGTCCCGGATCGCCGCAGAGACCGACGCGGACGTCATCGTGTTCTGCGGGGTGCACTTCATGGCGGAGACCGCCAAGATCCTGTCGCCGGAGAAGACCGTCCTGATCCCCGACGAGGAAGCCGGCTGCTCGCTGGCCGACTCCCTGTCCGAGCGTGAACTGGCCGAGTGGAAGGCCGAGCACCCCGATGCGCTGGTGGTCAGCTACATCAACACCACCGCCGCGGTGAAGGGACTCACCGACGTGTGCTGCACCAGCTCAAATGCCGTGGACGTGGTCGCCGGACTGCCGGCCGACAAGGAGATCCTCTTCGGCCCCGACCAGTTCCTCGGCGCGCACGTGCAACGCCAGACCGGACGCGACAACATCCACGTCTGGGCAGGGGAGTGCCACGTCCACGCGGGCATCTCCGGACCGGAGCTGGCGCGCCGGGCCGAGGAGAACCCGGATGCCGACCTGTTCATCCACCCGGAGTGCGGCTGTGCGAACTCGGCGATCTACCTGGCAGGCGAGGGCATCATCGACCCGGAGCGGGTGCACATGCTCTCCACCGGTGAGATGCTGAGCTCGGCGAAGACCGCGTCAGACGCCGGACGCGGCAAAGTACTCGTCGCCACCGAGGTGGGCATGCTGCACCAGCTCAAGGGAGTCGCGCCGGACGTCGACTTCGCCCCGGTGAATGAGCGGGCGTCCTGCCCGTACATGAAGATGATCACCCCGGCCGCGCTGCTGCGCTGCCTGTCGCTCGGCGCCGACGAGGTCGATGTGGAACCCGATGTCGCCGAGAAGGCCAGGGCCGCAGTCGAGCGGATGATCGCTGTGGGAACCCCGGGAGGCGGCGAGTGAGCGGATCGACCGCCGAGTTCCCTGTCACCGCCCCACTGGGTGACCTGCATTCCGACGCTTCGCTGTTCACCGCCCTGGCACGGGTGGCGCTGACCGAGGACCTTAGTGCCGGTGACACCGGAGAGCATGCGTCCGGCGACGCCACCACCTTGGCGACCGTGCCCGCGGACATGCACGGACACGGGGAACTCATCGCCCGGCAGGACGGAATCATCTCCGGGGTGGACGCCGTCGCCGCGATCCTCGAGGTCGCGTCCTCCACCCCTGCGTTCGCCGAGGTGCTCGGCGGAACAGTCACACTAACTGATGCGGTGGACAACGGTACTCGGGTCGCGCCGGGGGATGTGGTGGGAGTGCTCAGTGGGAGTGTGCGGGCGATGCTGCAGCTGGAGCGCACCGTGCTGAATATGCTGTCCCATGCCTCTGGTGTGGCGACGCATACCGCGGAGTGGGTCGAGGAAGTCGCTGTGGCGGTGGAGTCCACGAGGTCCGGTAGAGGCGTCGCGGTGCGGGATTCCCGCAAGACCTTGCCGGGCCTGCGGCTGCTGCAGAAGCGCGCGGTGGTGCACGGCGGTGGGGTGCCGCACCGCTACAACCTTTCCGACCAGGCGATGGTGAAGGACAACCACGTATTCGCCGGTGGTGGCGTGGTGGATTCCTACCTGGCGGTGCGCCACGGACACCCCGACCTGTGGTGTGAGGTGGAGGTCGACACCCTGGACCAGCTGCGCGAGGTACTGGCCCTGGATGAGCCGCCGCAGCAGGTGCTGCTGGACAACTTCTCGGTGGAGCAGACGGAGTCTGCGGTGGCGGTGCGCGGCCAGCTAGCTCCTGAGGTGTTGCTGGAGTCCTCAGGTGGGCTGACCCTGGAGGTGGCCGGCGACTATGCGGCTGCCGGGGTGGAGTCGCTGGCGGTCGGGGCGCTGACCCACTCGGTGAGCGTCATGGACATCGGCCTTGATCTGGGGTGAGAGACAAGACCGGCCGGTAACGCGGTGTTGAACCTCATCGTTTGTCTGAGGGAAACAGATACACACGATGAAGATCGAGGGTGAACTGTAATGAGGAACCGCAGAAACCGTAATCCGGTGCTGGCCGTGGGGGCGTGTGCGGCACTGCTGCTGGGGGCGTGCGGGAATTCGGGCGGCGAAGACAACGACAACAACTCCGCTTCGCCGGACACCGTGGCCGACACCGTCACCGAGATCGCCGGTGGCCCCGGGGACGGCACGCAGCCTGACCCGAGTGACCCAGGCGACCCGGGCGACCCGGGTGACCCCGGCGAGATCACCGTGCCCGGTGAGCAGGTCGAGACCTACTACTCCCGTGAAGGGGCCGTGGTGGGTGTCGCCGGACTGACACCGGACATCGCCCCGGAGATCATCCGGGCACAGCCGAGCCTGGAGTCCGAGGAGGTCGGCCAGGTGTGGCGCACCGGATCGCTCGAGCTGGCCGGTCGGGAGTGGAACAACACCACGCTTCCGGACGAGGGCTACTGGGTCGAGGTCCGACAGGACGGCGTCCAGGGCTGGATGCCTGGTGCCCACCTGTTCTACTTCGGTGGTGTCACGGATGTCACCGGTGAGTGGGCGCACATCCCGCCGTCGGACGATCCCGTCCGCAGCCTCGCCGCCATCGGGCACGAGGTCACCTACGGTGACATGGGCCGATGGGCGATCGTCACCAAGCCCGAGGACACCGGGGACGGCGCCTTCCGTATGGACATCACCGGGGTGCCGGACGATGCCCAGGCCGGTGAGCGTCTGAAGGTCACCTTCGACGAAAACAACGGCGAGTACACGATCTCCCAGGTCGAGCGCACCCTGCTGTGTGCCCGCGGCGTCAGTGGCGGGCTGTGCCTGTAGATCTGTTGATAATCAGTCCGCCGTGCGGTCGCGCACCCACCGGGCCATGCCCGGGGTGATGAAGTGCAGTCCGCCGGCCGCACTGCGGTAGATCGTCCCCTTCTTGATCAACCGGTCACGCAGGTAGGACACCGCCTGTGTGGCCTCGCCCAGTGCGGCGGCCACGTGGCCGCCATTGGGTTCGTCGACATGCTGCTGCACCGTAGCTAACGCGGAGAGGTATTCCTGCTCCCGGGCGCTGGCGCCGTCCCACCGGCTGAGGAACAGCTGGTCGAGGTCGGCCTCAATGCGGGGAACCGCAGTCCGAGCATGTTCCACTTCGATCGCGTCACTGCCGGTGGAGGACCGCCAGGCGAAGTGGCCGGCCACCTGGATGGCGTAGGGGTAGCCGCCGGACTGGGAGAGAAGGAGATCGGCCGCCTCTGAGGTCATCGGACGCCCTGACTGCGCCGCCGGACCGGTCAGCGCCTCGCGGGCGTCGGAGCTGGGCAGCGACTCCAGCGGGTGCCACTCGGCGCGCTCGAGGTAGGTCGGCAGGCGCTTACCCCGCTTCTCACGCAGCGACGGCAGGGCGGCCATCGCAACGACCAAGGGCCAACTCTCCGGGACGCTCTCCTGCAGGACCCCGCCGAGTTCGTGGAGGTCCGCGGTGGAGGCGTTCTGCAATTCATCGAGGGTGATGAGCAGGCCCGCGCCCCGTTCGAGGGCTGCCTCCATCGTGGCCCGTAGCTGGTCGCGCAGGGTGGGCTGCGGGTCCGCTGGGTCCCGCTTGATTTCGACGCCACCACCGACGCCGAGGATCGTCGCCTCCACCTTGGTGCCGGTGATCGTGGTGCGAGGCGTGCGCGAGGGGGCGGTGCCGTGGAAGATGTCCTCGGCGTCCTTCAGCCGGGTGGTGAGCACGTCGATGAGCTGTCCCGGAGTTGCCTCGACATGGACGGTCGGCCAGCTGTGCTGTTGCGCGGCCGCAGCGGAGATCTGGCCCAGGGTGACGGTCTTGCCGACCCCACGCGGCCCGACCAGGATCAACGGGCGGGGAGTGCGTCCGTCGAATGCGGCGACCTCCAGGGCTTCACCGGCGGCGTCGAGGACCTCGGTGCGCCCGGCGAAGACCATGGGTGCCTGGTTGAAGCCGGGGGTGTACGGATTCGGCTGGCGTGGTGACATGGGCACACACTAGCACGTATAGCGTAAATGGAGACGTATAGCGCGATATAGCGCTGCGAGGATGGAGCAGCTATTACGACGTGAGTGACCTGAACTTCGAGTAGTGCAGCTGATGCATCACCGTGAACGATGCGATGGGTCCCATGCGGTTCTTCACCACGTGGATGTCAGCTTCCCCGGACCGTTCGTGGTCCAGGACGGCAGCGTCCGGACGGTCCAGCTTGATGACCACGTCCGCCTCCGCCATCAGAGGGCTCTTGGACAGGAACTTCTTGTGGTGACGCGCGGTGACGACGACCGGCCATCCGGACTCGAGGGCGTACTTCTTGAGTCGTCGGGAAATCCCTCCCAGCGTCCTCCCGTTACCGCCCACGTAGTCGGGGTCGACCAGGTCGACACAGTCGATCGCCAGAATCCGGTCCCCCTTGTCCTCGGTGAGCATGAGGAAATCCATCAACTCGAGGTCGCCGCGGACCTCCAGATCCAGCATCGCCCCCGGGAACATCGCTGCGGCAGCGGAGAGGTCCGACAGCGGCTCCCGACCCTCCCCGGTGTCCAGTGACTGCAGCGTGACCTCTGCCTCCCCGCTGAACAGCCGTTGACGGATGTCGGCCTCGGACATCTCCAGGGACACCAGGTGCACCGGGTGGCCCTGCCGGATGGCACTGCGCAGGAACTGCAGCAACAGGGTGGTCTTGCCCGCCCCGGGGTCCGAGGTCACGACCACGAGCTGACCGGGGCGTATTCCGCCGGTGACCTTGTCCAGTTCGTGAAGATCGTAGGGGATGAGTGCGTTCGGGTCCGGCGCCATGCGTTCATCGTAGTGGGGGATCGAGCGATGGATTGAACGGTCCGGGGACGACGGTAGACTGTCCTCCATGAAGAAGTCCTCCTTCGTCCACCTGCACAACCACACCGAGTACTCCATGCTCGACGGCATGGCGAAGGTGGATCTCCTGGCCGAGGAGGTCTCCCGCCAGGGGATGCCGGCGGTCGGCATGACCGACCACGGCAACATGTTCGGCTCCGACGCCTTCTACCGGGCGATGACCGGTGCCGGCATCAAACCCATCATCGGCATCGAGTGCTACATGGCACCCGAATCCCGCCTGATCAAGGACCGCGTCAAATGGGGCGAGCCGGAGCAGAAGCGTGATGACGTCGCCGGCGGTGGCTACTACCTGCACCAGACGATGATGGCGGAGAACGCCACCGGGCTACGCAATCTCTTCCGCCTGTCGTCCCTGGCGTCCTATGAAGGCCAGGTCTCCAAGTACCCGCGAATGGACGCCGAGATCGTCGCCGAGCACGCCGAAGGCATCATCGCCACCACCGGCTGCCCCTCCGGCGACGTGCAGACCCGGCTGCGCCTCGGCCAGTTCGACAAGGCCCTGGAAGCCGCCGCGATGTGGCAGGACATCTACGGCAAGGACAACTACTTCCTCGAGCTCATGGACCACGGTCTCGACATCGAGAAGCGGGTCCGTGACGATCTTCTGGAGATCGGCAGGCGGCTGGAACTGCCGCCCCTGGTCACCAACGACTGCCACTACGTGCTGCAGAAGCAGGCCAAGCCGCACGAGGTCATGCTGTGCGTGCAGACCGGTGCGACGATGGACGAGCCCACCCTGGACAACGGCGGCCGGCGCTTCGCCTTCTCCGGCGACGGCTACTACATCAAGCCCGCCGAGATGCTGCGCGAGTACTGGGACCCGATCGTCCCCGACGGCTGTGACAACACCCTGTGGATCGCCGAGCGCGTCCAGGACTACGGCGAGCTGTGGGAGGAGCACACCCACGACCGCATGCCGAAGTACGACGTGCCGGAGGGCCACACCCCGACCACCTGGCTGCGCCACGAGGTCCAGGAGGGGCTCATCGAACGCTTCAACGGCGGGGAGGTGCCCCAGGAGTACCTCGACCGTGCCGAGTACGAGATCGACGTCATCGACATCAAGGGCTACCCGTCCTACTTCCTCGTCGTCGCCGATCTGATCAAGTACGCCCGCTCCATCGGCATCCGTGTCGGTCCGGGCCGTGGTTCCGCCGCCGGTGCGCTGGTGGCCTATGCGCTGACGATCACCAACATCGACCCGATCGAGCACGGGCTGATGTTCGAGCGGTTCCTCAACCCGGAACGTCCCTCGGCACCGGATATCGATATCGACTTCGATGACCGCCGCCGTGGCGAGATGATCCGCTACGCCGCCGACAACTGGGGCCAGGACAAAGTCGCCCAGGTGATCACTTTCGGCACGGTGAAGACCAAGCAGGCACTCAAGGACGCCGCCCGTGCCCACCACGGCCAGCCCGGCTTCCAGATTGCCGACCGGATCACCAAGACCCTGCCGCCGGCGCAAGCAGCCAAGGACATCCCGCTGTCCGGCATCATGGACCCCAACCACGACCGCTATGCGGAGGCCGCGGAGATCCGTACCCTCATCGAGACCGACCCGGTGGTCAAGGAGATCTACGACGACGCCCTCGGCCTGGAGGGCGTGGTGCGTCAGGCCGGCGTCCACGCCTGTGCGGTGATCATGGCGTCCGTCCCGCTGCTCGACCACATCCCGATGTGGAAGCGGCAGCAGGACGGTGCGATCATCACCGGCTGGCCCTACCCGGCCTGCGAGGCCATCGGCCTGCTGAAGATGGACTTCCTGGGGCTGCGCAACCTCACCGTCATCGGCGACTGCATCGAGAACATCAAGAAGAACCGGGACGAGGACCTCGACCTGGAGAGCCTGACCACCGAGGACCCGGCAGCCTATGAGCTGCTGGCCCGCGGCGACACCCTGGGCATCTTCCAGCTGGACTCCGGTGGCATGCAGGAACTGCTGAAGCGGATGAAACCCACCGGCTTCAACGACATCGTCGCCGCGCTCGCCCTGTACCGCCCGGGCCCGATGGGTGTGGGCGCGCACTGGGACTACGCCGACCGTAAGAACGGGCGCAAGCCGATCGAGCCGATCCACCCGGAGCTCGCCGAGGCACTGGAGGAGATCCTCGAGGAAACCTACGGCCTGATCGTGTACCAGGAGCAGATCATGAGGATCTCGCAGAAGGTCGCGAACTACACCGCCGGTCAGGCCGATGGTTTCCGTAAGGCCATGGGTAAGAAGAAGCCGGAGGTGCTGGCCAAGGAGTTCGAGAACTTCGAGGCAGGAATGAAGGAGAACGGCTTCGGCAGCGAGGCGATCCAGACCCTGTGGGACACGATCCTGCCCTTCGCCGGCTACGCGTTCAACAAGTCGCACGCCGCCGGCTACGGCCTGGTCAGCTTCTGGACCGCCTACCTCAAGGAGCACTACACCGCCGAGTACATGGCCGCCCTGCTGACCTCGGTGGCGGACAAGAAGGACAAGTCCGCGATCTACCTCGCCGACTGCCGTCACCTCGGCATCAACGTGCTGTCCCCGGACGTCAACGAGTCCGACTTCACCTTCAAGCCGGTCGGCGAGGACATCCGCTTCGGACTGGGTGCGGTGCGCAACGTCGGCGAGGACGTCGTCGACTCCATCGTCGCCACCCGTAAGGAGAAGGACGCCTTCGCCGACTTCTCCGACTACCTCGACAAGATTGACGCCACCGCCTGCAACAAGCGTGTCACCGAGTCATTGATCAAGGCCGGTGCCTTCGACTCCCTCGGTCATCCCCGTAAGGGCCTGATGCTGGTCTTCGAGGACGCCGTGGACTCGGTGACCTCCACCAAGAAGGCCGCCGCCCGCGGTCAGTTCGACCTCTTCGCCGGCCTCGGCGACATGGACGGCGCCGAAGACGCCGCCGCGGCCTTCAAGGTCGAGGTCCCTGACCAGCACTGGGAGCGCAAGCACGAGCTGACCCTGGAGAAGGAGATGCTGGGCCTCTACGTCTCCGGGCACCCGCTGGACGGTTTCGAGGCGTCCCTGGACTCCCAGATCGACACCCCGCTGACCACGGTGCTCTCCGGTGAGTTGCAGGACAAGCGGGCCATCAAGGTCGGCGGCATCATCTCCGGTGTCGACCGACGGGTCGACAAGAAGGGCAACCCCTGGGCGATCGTCACCGTGGAGGACCAGCACGGCGCGCAGATCGAGCTGCTGTGCTTCTCCCGCACCTACTCGATGGTCGCCCCGATGATCGCCGAGGACAACATCATCCTCGCCCAGGCCGAGGTGAGCATCCGCGACGACCGCACCAGCCTGTTCTGCAATGACCTGAAACTCGCCGAGCTGTCCGTCGGTGCCGGTTCCGGCGCCCCGCTGCGGCTGCGTATGCGGGTCGACCAGGCCACCCCGGACAACATGGACCGGCTCAAGGCCGTCCTGCACAACAACAAGGGCGCCTCGGACGTCTACCTCACCCTCACCGACGGTGACGAAGAACTGCAGTACATGCTGCCCTCGGCACTCCGGGTGTCCCGGACTTCCAGCCTGATGGGGGACCTCAAGGCCTCGACCTGGGCCGGGGTGCTGGGCTAAATGGCGGACGCGGCGTACCGGCGGCCGGCTGACGTCCCCACGGGGTGGGTCAGCGCGGAGACCGAGGAGAAGCGCTCCCGGTTCATCGCCTGCGCCGCCCGGGTCACCGACGAGGACGCCACCCGGGACTTACTGGCATCGGTCCGGGCGTCTTACCCAGACGCCCGCCACCACTGCAGTGCCTATATCCTGCACGTCGATGCGGCGAACCCGGTGGAGCGCTCCAGCGATGACGGGGAACCGGCCGGTACCGCCGGCCAGCCGATGCTGGAGATGCTGCGGGGGACCGGATTGCAGGACATCGCGGTGGTGGTCGTGCGCTACTTCGGCGGGGTCAAGCTCGGCACCGGTGGACTGGTACGCGCCTACCAGGACGCCACCCGCGCGGTGCTGAAGGTGTTGCCGGTGGTCACCCGTCAGCCTCAGCAACTGTGGACGGTGGACCTCGATCATGCTGTCGCCGGCAAGGTCGAGGCCGAGGTGCGTGGCCGTGGGGTGGACGTGACCGCCGACTACGGGGCGAGTGTCACCCTGACCCTGTCAATGCCGCCGGGTGAGGACCCGACGGCACTGATCAGCGAATTGACTGGAGGTGGAGTTGAACCTGGCAGAGCCGGGATGCGGTGGGCGGACTCTTCTCCGACGGTGGGGGCGCTGCGGTAGTCTGGAACCATGACAATGGACAACTACTCCGACAATCCCGTCGCCCGCCGCAAGGCGGAGGTCCGTAAGCGCTCCAGGTCCATCCAGATCGCCGGAGGTGTCGCGGTGGCAGGTGGTGTCCTCGCATTGCTGACCTCGGCCACCGGGCTTTTCCTCACCATCGCCATTGTGGCCGTGGTCGTTCTCGGCTACAACGCGGTGAAGGTGCGGGAGGTCGTCAACCACAAGGACCAGTGGTGAGCCACTGATGAGCGGTGGCACTGGTGGCACTGGGGGCACTGCCAGGATCGATGCGTGGGTATGGTCGGTGCGCCTGTTCAAGACCCGCTCGGCGGCGGCCGCTGCCTGCAAGGCCGGCCATGTAAAGCTCAACGACGCCACGGTGAAACCGGCGCAGACCGTGGCGGTCGGTGACCGGGTGCGCGCCTGGGTGAACCACCGCGAGTACATCTACGAGGTCACCGACCTGGTGACGAAGCGGGTCGGGGCACCGCGGGCCCGGGAGTGCTACATCGACCATTCCCCGCCGCCACCGTCGAAGGAGATCCTGGCGTCGATCCCGCGACGGGACCGGGGCGCGGGGCGTCCTACGAAACGGGAACGCCGGCAGCTCGACAAGCTGCGGGGCATGGATTAGCGCTGTCTGGAGCTGTCTAGTT
>NZ_JBQQOC010000012.1:0-97281 GCF_052264515.1 Candidatus Corynebacterium faecigallinarum | reverse complement strand
GTCGCCCCAGTCAACCCGGCCGAACAGGGGCAGTGAGCACGACACCATGCTGATAGACACACTGCAGACCTTCGCCCTGCTGTTAGGCGAGCTGCTGGCGTTGTTCATCATCGTCTCGACAGCCGTCGCACTGATCAACCGACGCTTCGGCCCGGAGAAGATGCGCGACTGGATGTCCAGCGGTATTGTCCCGGGACCGGTCAAAGGCCTGCTGTAGGGGCCGTGACACCGTTTTGTTCCTGCTCGACACTGCCCATGCTCGTCGGGATGCTCAACGCCGGAGTCGGCTTCCAGACCTCGAAGACATACCTGATCTCCTCACCGCTGCTCAACCCGATCATCGTCGGCGGGATCGGAATCATCGTCGGCTGGAAGATCGCAATCATCTACACGGTGTTCACCCTGGTGGTCTCCCTGCTCGCGCCGATGATCTGGACGATGCTGGGCATGCAGTCCGCGGTGAAACGCGTCCGCGTGCAGGGTGAGGCCACCGCGGAGCCATGGAAAGGCCTGGCCGGTGAACTCCCCGGGGCGCTACGGCGGGCCTGGGCTGATCTGCGCCCATTGCTGATCCCCAAGCTGTTGGGTGTGGCCGTGGGCGCGGCGATCTACGGGTTCGTGCCCGAAGACCAGCTCACCGGCTTCGCCGGAGCGAACATCTGGTGGGCCGTGCCCCTGGCAGCGGTCATCGGCATCCCGATGTACATCCGGCTGGAGACAATGCTGCCGGTCGGTTTGGCACTGCAATCCGCCGGTGTGGCGATCGGCCCGATCTTCGCCCTGATGATCGGCGGGGCGGGTGCCTCGCCACCGGAGGTGTCGATGCTGGCAGCGGTGTTCAAACCCCGGCTGTTGATCACCTTCGTGGCCACCATCCTTACCGTGGCGATCATCGGCGGCTACCTGATCTCCCTGACCAGCTAGAACTGCCCGGGGAGCACGCCCAGGTACCCCTCAACCAATCAATCACTCACGACAATGAAGGGAGTCCACCATGGCTTTCAAGGACCTGTTCACCAAGAAGAACACCGCCAACAATCCCGCCAGCTCGTGCTGCAACATCGAAATCGTTCCCGATGATCAGCCCGAGCAGCCGGATGCCCAGCCCCAGGCAGGGGATGAACGTAACGCCAGTCAGGAGCCGTAGAACCTGGAGTTCCCTCCGATCACGCTCCGGCAGCAGGCCCGGCACGAAACCTCCTGCGCTTGTCGTGGCCTTCGGACCTCAGCGGCGCAATCTGGCACCGAGGGGCGAAACTACCTCAAGTTGCAAGGCACCCGCCTGCGCAGAATTGGACACACTCCTCCGTCTGAAGATTACGGAAGTCTCACAATAGGTGAGAAGGAGCGGCGCGGCTGTTCACCGCACATCTGACGTTACCGCTGTTCAGTAGTCTCAGAATGGCTGAGAAACGTCTCACTTCGAGTGAGATCGGTCATGTGCCCGGAATATTCAGCGAGCTGTCCGGCGACTCTGCGTTGGCCCCGAGTGAGAAAACAAGAACACTTCGTAGATTCGTTCACGTGGCCGCCACACAGACGGCCTTCCTCAACCGAAAGGAGTCCACCAACATGGACATCAACGGCCTCATCGAGCCTTTCCAGCAGTTCGCCGATCACCTCCAGGGATTCCCGGAGCAGGCACAGCCGGCCGCCGAGCAGCCTGCACAGGGCACTGAGGGTCTCGAGTCCCAGCAGCCGGCAACGGACGGCGCAGAGAACGCTCCGGGTTCCGCCCCCGAGGCACCGCAGGGTGAGGCTCCCCCCGAGGTGCCACAGGGTGAGGCACCGGCCGACGCCCCGCAGGCCGAGGCTCCCGCCGATGCTCCTGGCGAGGCCCCCGCCTCGGAGAACGGCGAGAATGCTGCTTCTGCCGAGTCCCTCCTGGACTCCATCTCCAGCAGCCTGTGATCAGCAGGTGATCCAGTACCGGACCGTCACTCTCCGTGAGCTCACGTGATAACGGATCTGAGTGACCGCAGCAACACGACAACCGTGGCCCCGATGACGATCGGGACCACGGTTTAGTCGTGTCTGGGGTCCCCTGCGGGCAATTCTCTACTCGGCGGAGGCGGCGACCTTTTTCAATCCCCTACCTGCGACGACGGCAGTCGCCCCTACCCCGGCGGCGAGGCCCGAGAGGCCGAAAGAGAGAACAGAAGTCAGCAGGGACGAGCGCACGTTCGCCGCCATCAGAGCCACCTCACGTGCAGGATCATCCATCGGCAACTCAGCAAAGGGCTTTCCACCGCTCTGCGCCAGGGCGTGCTTGTTGACGATGTCAGCCTGGGCATAGGCGGTGACCGGGTCCCCCACCTTCTTCCCTGCCAGAGACTTCACGTCGTCGTGCACGGTGATGCCTTCAGAAAGCAGCTGCTGGCGGATAGCGAACCAGCTGCTCCCTGCAGCACCTAGGAATGCGAGTCCGAGCGCACTCGTGACACGTCCGGCGTTGCGAGCCTTGCGAAGGTTCTTGTTCTTGGTGGACATGGGTGAAGCCGTTCCTTTCAGGACTTTCTATTCGAGCTCGACCCTGTCCGTTCTACCACCTTTTTGAGCATAATGGTCATGTCAATTACTTTGTGAATCAAATACCACCACAGCGCGGGATTACGGTGCCTCCGTATCTACTCATGGCCGGTAGACGGTCAACGCCCGGTAGTGCGAGACATACTCCAGCTCGGTGACCTCATTCCCGATCTCACCGTCGTAGGCCACCGCGGTGGGGTCACTGAGCACCTCACAGCGGAACTCCGGTCGACGCAGCTCGTGGTACAGCGGGCTGCGTGCCAGGTTGCCGGTGAGCAGCGCTCCAGCGATACGCAACCGTGAGAACCGCCGTCCGGTCTCCAACATCCGGACATCCAGCAGGCCGTCCTCGATGCTGGACCGGTCAACCGGAGCGAACCCTGCCGGACGGTACACCGAGTTGCCGAGGAAGAACAGCGAGGTCGTCAGGGGCTTCCCGTCGTAGCGCAACGTGACGGTGTTCTCCTCCTTCATTATCTGCCAGGTGGCGATGACTGCGGCCACCGTCTTGCCCATCTTGGCCTCGAAACGCTCCCTGACCTCCACGAACCGCGGGTAGACGCCGATACTCGAGGTGTTCAGCAGCGTGGTCTCACCGTTGAGGGTGACCACGTCCACCGTCCCCATCGACCCGGATTTCACCGCGGCGATGGTACGGCCCGTCGTCTCGCACCCGATCTGCTTGGCGAAGTGGTTGAACGTACCACCCGGGAACACCGCCAACGGGATACCTGCTGCCCGCGCAATACCGGCGGCCGTCGCCACGGTACCGTCACCTCCGGCGATGCCGAGAACCTCGGCCCGGCTTGCGGCATCCTCCAGAACCCGCTCGACATCATCGTCCCCCTCCAGGGCGATAATCTCCGCGGCCGGTAGCGCCTTCTCGACATCCTTGAGGACCCTCTCCCCTGTGCCACCACCGGACGCCGGATTGACCACGAGAATCAGCCCCTCACCCTCGGGACGCTTCTCGGTCTGGGCGACCGACGGTTCGACCGTGGTGTCCGACTCCGGCAAAGGCGTTGGGACGAGCCGGGCTCCGATGCGGGAGACAAGCACCCCGATTCCGAAGCCCACCAGGACATCACTGGGATAGTGTGCACCGGTGTAGACCCGGGAAAAGCCCACCAGACCTGCAAGACCACCGAGTGCCGTACCGATCGCCGGTGCCTCCACCGCCACACCGGTGGCGAAGGCCGCGGCACTGGCGGAATGGCCGGACGGGAAGGAACTCGAGCTAGGGTACCGACGAATCCGTCGCGTCACCGGCACCGAATCATGGCCGGGACGTGCACGACGCCACCGACGCTTCGCACCCTGGTTGACCACCAGGCTCGTGACCCCCACACCGACCACTCCCCGGGCCGCCGCCCGCTGCAACCGAGGGTTCCCGGTCAGGGCCATCGCCCCGGCGATTCCCAGCCACAGTCGGGAATAGTTCGCCGCCTGGGTCAACCTCGGCAACACCGCGTCCAGCTTGGGGTTCTCTGCACCGGCGACTGCGTCGAACACATCATGATCCATGCGTCCCAGACCGCTCAACACGCCGTCGACCGCCGAGCCAGCGAACCGTCCGAACATCGGCATCCACTCCATCCACCGTGTGTCATCCACCGCGTTCCAACCACTGTTGAGGTCAGACTACCTTGTGAATCCGCCAAACTCCGTCGAACTCACCCACGTCTGAAGTGGGCCTTCAGTCAAAGCCGACGTTGTTGATATGTCAGAATGTTCATTATGACTCTTCCCCACTCTGACATCGATCCCGACGGTTTCCTCGAGTACTCCGTCGTCTTCACCGATCGTTCCCTCAACCACATGTCGGCCCGTTTCGTCGGCGTGATGCAGGATATCCGCAACATCCTGCTGGAGACCTACAACGCAGAGACCGTCGCTGTGGTCCCCGGCGGCGGAAGCTACGGCATGGAGGCCGTCGCCCGTCAGCTGATCACGGACAAGAAGACCCTCATCGTGCGCAACGGTCTGTTCTCCTTCCGCTGGTCGCAGATCATCGACGCCGGGAAGATCACCGACGACGTCACCGTGCACACCGCACGTCAGACCGGAGAAGAGTCCACCTCGACCTGGGTTCCCGCCCCGATCGACGAGGTCACCGCCTCCATCCGCGCCGAGCGGCCCGAGATCGTCATCGCCCCGCACGTGGAGACCGCTGCGGGTATCCAGCTCACCGACGCCTACCTCACGGCCCTCGGCGAGGCCGCCCACGAGGTCGGGGCCCTGTTCATCCTGGACTGCGTCGCCTCCGGTGCGTCCTGGGTCGACATGAAGGCCATCGGCGTCGACGTGCTGGTCAGTGCCCCGCAGAAGGGCTGGAGCGGCACCCCCTGCGCCGGTTACGTCATGCTCAGCGAGGATGGCCGTGAGGCCGTGGCCAACTCTACTTCCAGCAGCTTCGCCGTGGACCTGAAGAAGTGGTTGTTCATCACCGACTCCTACGCCGAGGGCCAGACCCCCTACCATGCGACCCTGCCGACCGATGGCCTGGCACACAACGCCGAGCTGATGGTCCAGGCCCGCGAGATCGGCCTGGAGAAGCTGCGGGACGCCCAGATCGAACTCGGGACCAAGGTGCGCGACCTGCTGGCAGAGCGTGGCATCCAGCCCATCGCCACCGGCGAGTTCGCCGCCCCGTCCGTGGTCGTGGCCTACACCGACGACCCGGCGGTGAAGTCCGGCGCGAAGTTCAAGGAGGCCGGGATCCAGGTCGCCGGCGGTGTTCCGCTGCAGTGCGGCGAGCCGGCCGACTTCTCCACCTTCCGCCTGGGCCTGTTCGGACTGGACAAGCTGCAGGACGTCGACGGTACCGTCGAGCGTTTCCGGGCCGGCCTGGACAAGCTGGGACTCTGATCCTCGACCGGGGTCACCACTGAGGTGACCCGCAAGGTCAGGCCTTCTCCAGCACCGTGACCGCCGTCGCGTAGGCGCGCTCCAGGGCCTCCGGCTCCCGCAGGATCGTCGAGCAGACCACCGCACCTTCATAGATGCCGTGGATCTCCGTACCCACTTCCTCGTCTCCGGCGAGAGCGGTGAACAAACTGCGCATCCACAGTTTTTCCTCGGCGATGATCCCCGCGGCCACCGGACTGGTATCCCCCACCTCCGCCCATGCGTTGACGAAGGCACAGCCGCGCGGGTTGCCACGGGCCCAGTCGACAGCTGAATCGAACACCACGCGTAGAGACTCCTGTGGTGTTCCTTCGCCGCCGGATTCACCTGGATCCAGCCCGGCGGCGCGCACGTTGCTGAGTACACGGTGCTGCCAACGGTGCGCCCGAACCATCAGGTAGGCGCACACCAGGTTCTCCTTGGAGCCGAAGCGTTGGTACATGGTCCGCTTGGTGGTGTCCGCCTGCTCCACCAGCGCATCGGTACCGGTGGAGTTGATCCCCCGGTGGTAGAAGAGCTCCGCGGCAGCGTCCAGGAGCCGCCACCCCACCGCGGTGGTCTCCGGTAGGGCGACGGGTGCGAGATCAATCATGGGAAGTGCCCTTCATCACAGTACAATGACGGTATACCGACCAATATATTTACCTGGGGGCATGATGTCAGTCCCCCCGTGTTCTTCTCGCCGCCACCTTCGTCCTCTGCTGGAGCTCCGGATTCGTCGGTTCTCTGCTTGCCGGGGACGACGCGGGGCCGGCTGGACTGCTTGCCTGGCGTTATCTGCTGACCGCAGCCCTGCTGGTCCCCGTCGCGGCCGTGGTTCGCAGTAGGCGCCCAGCTCCTCCGTTGACCCGCCGGGACATCGCTCAGCAGATCATCCTCGGCGTCCTGGCCCACGCGATCTTCCCGGGCGCGGTCTCCGGCGCCGCCGCAGCAGGTCTGGACACCGGATTCACTTCACTGGTCTGCGCCCTCCAGCCGTTGCTCATCGCCGCAGCCGGATCGGTGTTCTGGGGTGACCCCTTCACCCCGCGCAACGCGCTGGCGCTGGTCACCGGACTGGCCGCCGTCACGCTGTCGGTGGGTGGCCTGAGTCTGCAGGGTGCTCCCCTGGCCCTACTGCTACCCGTCGCCGCGCTGCTCGGACTGTCCACCGCAACGCTGCTGGAAAGGGCCTGGAAACCCCGGGTGTCCCTGCTAGACAGCCTGACCATCCAGGTGTGCACCGGTGCAGCGTGTTTCACTGCCGCGGCAGCGGCCACCGGTGGACTCGGTATCACCCTCACCGCGAGCACCGTGGGCGCACTGGTGTGGCTGGTACTGATGTCGGGCATCGGCGGCTACGCGAGCTTCACCGCCTCCCTTCGGATACTCGGTGCGACCCCGACAAGCATGCTTCTCTTCCTCACCCCGCCGGTGACCAGCCTGTGGGCGTGGGCGATGACCAGCAATCCCCCGTCATTGGTCCAGGTGTGTGGGATGGTGCTGGGCTGTGTGTCCGTCGCCGTCTTCGCCGGTATCGGATCCCGGACTACGCCATCAGGTGAACAAGCCAGTTCTTCTTCTCACCGTTCATCTGTGAGTTGATCAGGGCGATTTTCCGGGGCTCACCGCCGAGACCGCCGTCGTCGCGCCCACGAAGAGTCACGATGATCTCGTCATCCTGCCACTTCTCCACACGGTAGGTGCCGTCGTCCCAGATGTCGACTGTCCCCGCACCAGGCTCCCCGTCGCCGATGCTGCCCTCAAAGTCGCGGTACGCCAACGGGTGGTCCTCGGTCTGGATCGCCAGGCGGTCCTTTCCGGAGTCGGTGGGCATTCCCTTGGGAACCGCCCAGGACGCCAGGGCACCCGCGTGTTCCAGACGGAGGTCCCAGTGCAAGGTGGTCGCATCGTGTTCGTGGATCACGAACGACGGTCCACCGTCAGCACCACTGCTGTCGAGCAGAACGTCCATCGGATCACCCCGGGTGAGCACCCGCTCCATCACCTGGCGGTAGCCCAGCTGGCGGACATCGGAATCGATCTCCTCCCAGTCACGCGGGGCAGCCACCGTGGGATTCGCCCGTCCACGCAGGGAATATGGCGCACAGCTGGATTTCACCCCGTCATTCTGACTCCAGTCGACCAGCACCCGCCCGACCCTCTTCTGCTTGTCCATCTCCGAGACCACCTTGTCCGGATGTTCCTCGGCGAGTTCATCGGCGATCTGGTGCACCTTGTCGAGCACGACCGAGGCACGGTGGTCACCGGACAGACCTGCGTACACGTGAATCCCGGAGCCTCCCGTGGTCACTGGTACGGACACCAACCCCATCCCGTCGAGCTTGTCCTTGACAAAGTGGGCGACCTCAGCGCACTCAGGTAGTCCGGCCCCGTCACCAGGGTCCAGGTCGAAGATCATCCGGTCCGGGTTGTGCTGTCCCCCGCGCGGACCGTAACGCCATTGGGGTGTGTGGATCTCCAGGGTGTCCAACTGTGTCAGCCACACCATGGTCGCCGTGTCGTTGACCAGCGGGTAGGTCACCCTACGGGCCTGGTGTTCGAAGTCCCTTCTGGCCACCCAGTCGGGAGTGCCCGCCTGTCGCAGGTTGCGCTCGAAGAAGGCGCCGGATTCCCCTCCCACCCCGTCGACCCAACGTTTCCGGGTGGCAGGACGGTCATGGGCATGCGCGGTCAGCCAGGGCGCGACGCTGAGCGCATAGTCCGCGAGATTCTTCTTGGTGGTACCCGTGGCCGGGTACATCACCTTGCCCGGGTGGGTGAAGCGGATGTCGCGGCCGGCGACATCCACGCTGTCTGTGCCAGCCATGCCCCCAGTCTGCCACGGCGGCACGACACAGTTCCATCCTCTCCATCCTCGACAAACTGGCTCTCCGGATGGAGGGTGGAGATATGTTGTTTGCATTTTCCATCGCCCCAGCCACCACCGATGAGCCGGATGGTTCAATGTCCCACACCGTGGCCGCAGCGGTGAAGGTGATCCGTGAGTCCGGCCTGCCGCATGAGACCACCTCGATGTACACCACCGTCGAAGGCGAGTGGGACGAAGTGATGCCCGTGATCAAACGTGCCTGCGAGGCTGTCGCAGAATACTCGCCACGGGTGTCGCTGGTACTGAAGGCAGATCTGCGTCCCGGTCATACCGGGGAAATCAGCGGCAAGCTCGAGCGGCTGGAACAGGCCCTCGACGTTTAGCCTGATGCCGTGTCGGGCGGGTTCTAACTCACTGCGACGCCGTCACCCACGATGGCGGCGGCGTTGCGCTCGCTGAAGTACTCGGCGGCACGCACCGGCTCATAGTGTGCTCCCCCGCCCACCGGCGGGGCCAGCGGCTCGACGATCTGGTCCATGTCCGGCTCGCAGAAGCAGATGATGCTGACCAGTTCCTCGGTCGGTGCGTCCGGGCTGGGGGCGAGCACCCGGTGCCTGGTGGAGCGCCACCGGTCGCCGGTCCACCGGGTGAGCAGATCCGCGATGTTGATCGTCAGGGCACCCTCGACGTACGGGGCGTCCTGCCACTGACCGTCGATGGTCTCCACCTGCAGGCCACCGTAACCGGGTTGCCGGTCGAGAATGGTCACCAGGCCCCAGTCGGTGTGCGGGGCAATCCGGTACTGCCCCTCCCGTGCCCGCCCGACCACACTGAGTGCCGGGTAGCGGTTGATGTTGAAGGTGTTCGGCGAGTTCGCCGCCCGCTTCACGAAGTAGTTCTCGTCGAGCCCCAGCGCTGTCGCCAGCATCTCCAGCAGGTCGTTGTAGAGGGCGCGGGCACCGTCGATCCACGCCAGGACCAGGCCCTTGAGCTCCGGAGCCTCCTCCGGGTAGACGTTCGGGGTGAAGAACTCCTGGTCGATCTCCGCGTCCCCGGTGGTGTGCTCACGGCCGAAGGTCAGGGTCTCCTTGAGGTCGGCGGTCTCCGGGTTGACCTCCTCACCGTAGTAGGCGTTGGCTTCGTCTCCGGTGCGGATCCATCCTCGACCACCGACGATGGTGCGGTAGTTCTCTTTCACCTCGTCCGGCAGGCGGAAGAACTCCGCCGAGACTTCCCGCAACTTCGCCGAGAGACCCTCGTCGATGCCGTGGCCGGTGACCATGAAGAACCCGGAGTTCTTCATCGCCTGGTCAAGCCGGTCCGCCAGCTCAGCTCGCTGGTCGGCGGTGCCGTTGCGCCACACTGCGACGTCGATGAGCGGGATATCAGGGGTCGTGAACATGGAGGTTATCCTACCCATGTTGCCCCCCAGGTCCAGCCCCCTGTCCCCCCGTTACACCTCGGTGCCCCCCTGCCGTCACCTCGGTCAAGGCGAAAAGGGAGGTCATCGCACCCGTGCAGACTCGATCCGGGTCGGCGAGAGGTAGGCGGTGGTGGCGGTGCACAGGATCGCCGCGAGGGTGAGGATGGTGTTCCAGTCACCGTCGAGCAGTCCGCCGGAGAGCACGTAGATCACGATGGCCGCCAAGGTCAGGGCCATGATCGCCATGCCGAAGAGGTTCTCGTTGCCGGTGCCGACCACCGGGATGTACAGCAGGCCAGCCAACACGCCGACGATACCGGCGATCGCGCCGTAGACCACCGCGTTGCCCGGTCCCTGTGCCGCCCAGCCGGTGATTGCCGAGACGATGAGGTCGACAACCACCAGGATGGCGAAGGAGATCACCGCGCACAGCACGCCCAGGATGACCAGGTTGATGATGACCTTCTTGGTGTCGAACCGGCCGGCCAGCAGGTGCGGTTGCTCAGCCTGCTGGTTCGGGGGCCGATTCTGGGGCTGGCCCTGCTGTGGAGCCTGGTTGGGCTGCCGCTGCTGGTACTGCGCCCCGTACTGCTGCTGGCTGTATTGGCGGGTCGGCTCGTTCTGGCCGTAGCCGCGGTTGGGGTCAGGACGGTAGGGCTGCTGGTTACTCATGGGGCCGATTGTTCCACGCTGGTCACATCCGCACCAGCAACTCGCCGTGCGGCATGACGAAAACTGCGGACAGATCCGCCGCCCACTGCTGCCATCCCCGGCAGATCGCCGCGACGTCAGCCTCAGCAATACCGGTCTCACCAGCCTCACAAGCCGCCGCGTCCCGGGTCCGCTTGATCCAGCTGTCCGCCAACCAGCCGGGACGCCCTGCGTGCCCGGTGCCGTCGGCGCGTCCGGCACTGTAGAACCAGGTGGACGTCCCGGCGCTGATCTGACCGGGAAGGAAACCAGCATCCAGGGCCCAGCGCACCAGGTGACGTCCAGCGTCCGGTTCCCCGCCGTTGCCGCGTGCCCGGGCCCGGTAGTTGTCCCGCCAGCGGAGCATTCCCTCGGTCTCCGGGTGGAAGTGCATGCCGGCGTAGTCGGCGTCGCGGACCGCCACCACCCCGCCCGGGGCGCAGACCCTGGCGAACTCGCGTAGCGCGGCCACCGGATCGGCCAGGTGTTGGAGCACCTGGTGGGCGAGGACAATGTCGAAGGAACTGTCGGCGAACGGCAGGGCGTAGGCGTCCCCGGTCTGGAAACCAGCCTCCACTCCCCTCCTCGCAGCCAACTGCCGGGCTGCGTCCAACGGCGCCTCCGTGTTTTCCACCCCGGTGACCTGGGACGCCGCCCCACCGAGCCCGGCGACCCGGGCGGCGAGATCCACGGTGATCGAGCCCGGCCCGCAACCGACGTCCAGCACCCGGGAATCCCGGTGCAGGTGCGGCAGGACGAAGCCCACGGAGTCTTCGGCGGTCCGTGTGGCGTGGTTGTCCAGCACTGCCTCGCCGTGGCCGTGGGTGTAGCGGGAACCGGTCATGTCGCCGACATTACTCTGGGACAGTCACCCCAGGTGAACGGCTCACCGGTTCTGGTGATGCCACACCGCCGCCTGCATCCGGGAGGTGGCGCCGAGTTTGGTGAAGAGATTGCCGAGGTGGGTCTTCACCGTGGCCTCCCCGATGAACAGTGTCGCGGCAATGGATCGGTTGGAGTGGCCGTCGGCGACCAGCGCGAGTACCTCCTCCTCGCGGTCGGTGAGGTGGATGCTCTCATCGGCCGGGGTGTCCTGTCGTGATTGCGCTGCGCCTTTTTCCCGTTCGGCGCGCTGCCGCAGTGCCGTGATCACCGCTGTCGTCGTCTCATTCGACAGGGCAGCCTCCCCCTGGGATACCGAACGCACGGCGGCGATGATGTTCGCCGGACGCTCCGTCTTCACGAGGTAGCCGTCCGCCCCGGCGGCGATCGCATCGAGGACGTAGTCATCGAGACCGAATGCGGAGATCGCCAACACCCTGATCCCTGCTACGCACAGCTGCGGGGTGATCTCGATGCCGGTGGCTCCGGGCATGCGGACATCGGTGAGTACCACGTCCGGCCGGGTCGCGGCGGCGACCTCGAGTGCCGATGGGCCGTCCGCCGCCTCCCCGACCACGCTGATGTCCGGTGCGGACTCCAGCAGGGTCACGATCCCGGAACGGAAGGCGTCGTGGTCGTCGGCGACCACCACACGAATAGATGAGCTGGGCATCAGGCACCGTCCTTGACAGTCGGGGGCAGGGGAACCAGGGGAAGCCGGGCAGTGACCGCCCAGGTCTTCGCACCGGTGCCCGCATCGGTCTTCCCGGGGGTCGGGCCGGCCTGCACCGTGCCACCCACCGCTGCGGCCCGGTTGGTCATGGTGCGCAGGCCGAGAGTCGGGGCTGCTGGTGCCGCCGCGGCCGCTGAATGCCGCACTGACTGCTGGTCTGCGTCCGCTGGTGTCGTAGCCAGTGCATTGACACAGACCATGACCAACTCCCCGTCCTGGACCATGACCTGCAGTGTCCGGGGGTTCTGGCCGTGACGGTTGGCATTCGTCACCGCTTCGGCAGCGATGTGCAGCATCGTCGTCCGGACGCCGGCGGGGACTGAATCCACGTCGTCGGCGATGGTCACTGTGGCGTCCTCGCCCAGTCGCCGCCGCAGGATCTCCCAGCTCAGCGTGGTCTGTGCACTGCCACCGCCGGTGACGGCGTGAGCCAGCATGTCGATGACCGAGCGTAGGTCACGCAGTGCGGCCTCCGCACTTCCCCGGGCGGTCTCCAGGGATCGTTCCCGGGCCACCTCATCGTCGAGGTCGGCGGCAAGACTGGTGTGGAGGGAAACAGCCGACAGATGCCCGGCGACGACATCGTGCAGGTCGTGGGCGATGCGCAGGCGGTCCGCCTCAACCTCCCGGGCAGCCCGCTCCCCGGCGAGCTCATGCTCCATGGCCGCCAGGTTCTCCGCGGTCTCCTGCGCAAGCCGGTGGTGACGCACCTCCCACGCCCAGGCCAACGGGGTGAAGATGACGACCACGATGATCATCACCGCGAACACCACCGCCGTGGTCCACGGCATTGCCGTGACGGCGGCGGCGAAGAACACCGCGCCGAGCATCACCGCGACCACCAGGCCCACGATGGTGGTCGCCCGCGCGAGCCTCCTGCTACCCCGGGCCACCGGCGCCCACAGCGCCTCGACCATCAAGACATAGGCGCTGGTCTGCGTGCCCCAGAGGACCTCCGCCAGTGCCACCGGCACCACCACGACGAGCAGCAACCAGGGCCGGCAGGTCCGGAACACGGTGAACGCGGCACCGGTGAGCATCAGCACCAGGGAGGCCCACCCGGACCAGAGTGGCCCTCCGATGACGAGAAGTCCCAGCAGCGGTTCATCCTCGATGCCGGCGAGGAACAGCACCAGGGCCGCCACGACGTAGATCGCCGCGGCGCGGGTGTCCCGCCCGGTGATCTTCCCGGTGATCCGTGGCACCGGTGTTGAGGTTGTCGCAGGCTTCATACCTGCAACGCTAGCAAGACCGAACCCGCCGGAATCTCCGCCGAAAGGGGGAGGTTCACGGGCGGCACGGTGCCGCATCATGGATTTATGGACACCATCCCTGATCAACTCAGTTACCTCGTGCTGGCGGTGCTCGCCCTCGTCGACTCCACGAGCATCGGCACCCTGGTTGTCCCGGTGCTTCTGTTGGTGACCGCCGGTGCCTCGATGAGCGCGGGTCGCATCGCCGTGCGTACCCTGTACTACTTGCTGGTCATCGGCCTGTTCTACTTTGCTCTGGGCCTCGCCCTTGTCGCAGGTGCAATGCCCTTGTTCGAGCGTTTCGGTGACGCCCTGGTGTCCACGCCCGCGCTGGCGGTGTACGTCGCCATCGGTGTCGGTCTGGTCGTCTGGTCGTTCTACGTGGACCCGAAGGCGATCCGGAAACGCGGCGGCGACCCGGAGGAGAGCGGTCGCCGGTGGATCACCCGGGCACGGGATGCTGCCGGCAGTTTCCGGGCACTGACCGGGCTGGCGCTGCTGGCCGGGGTGATCGAGGCCGCGTCTATGGTCCCCTACCTCGCGGCTATCGGCATCATCGTCGACAGTGGCGCAGGCATCGGACGCGCCGCGGTGATCCTGGTGGCCTACTGCACGGTGATGTCCCTGCCGGGCATCGTCCTGGCGCTGGCCCGTGGTCTCGTCGGGTCCCGGCTGGACGGACTGCTCACCCGGGTACAGTACTGGAGCATCCGCAATGCCGCCGGTGCGCTCTCCTGGACGATCGGGATCGTCGGGGCGATCGTGGTGCTCTACAGTGCCCCGGAACTGCTGCAGAACCTGGGGATCGCCGACTGACTCGGCGCTACGATGGCGGCATGAACAGTCGCCCTGACTCATTGAGACATTGGGAGTACTTCCTTGCCGTCGTGGAAGAGGGCGGAATGACAGCTGCCGCCGACCGTCTCGGTGTCACCCAGCCCCCGGTGTCGCAGGCGATCAAGAAGCTCGAGTCCCATGTCGGAACTCCGCTCATCGAGCGCAGTTCCTCCGGGGTGACCCCCACGGCGGCAGGGCGCCACCTCCTCCCTCAGGTTCGTGTCCTCGTCAGGGATGCCGCCGCACTCACGGCGGCATCGTCCCGGCTCTCCGCGGCGTCGGATTCCCTGAGTGTCGGCATCGTCTCCTCGATGCCACCGGGCATCAGCCACGGGCTGATGGAGCGACTGCATGACCGGCACACCACGCAAGTGAGGATCGGAACGTCCGACGAACTGGTGGAGGCCGTGGACACGATGGGACTGGACGTAGCGGTCATCGAGGACCCCTGCCCCACCGGCGATCTTCTCCGCGGCCAGCTGCACGACGCTTCCCGGGTCGTCGCCGGACTGGCGACGAAGCCGCCCCGGTGGTCCGTCCTGTCGAAGGACCCCGAGGCGGTACTTCTCGACAACACCCGCTCGGCCAGCCCGGCAGCGGCGGATCGACTCGAGGATGCCTTGTTCTCCCTGGGACTCACCCTGCGCACCGAACAGTGGCGGTCGCTGACCGAATTGTCGGCCCGTTTGGCGAACCCGGCAGCCATCGCCCTGGTTCCCACCGAACTCAGTGGACTCTGGCCGTCGGTCCGCGCACCAGCTGCACTGTCACAGCGACTGCGTTGTGTGGTGCACCCCGACCGCAGCACCCTCGACGACGGCAGCGACATCCGGGCAATGGTGGACCGACACCTCCGCAGCGCCGTACAGCGGTCGACGGGAGATCTGCCATGACCGTCCTTCTCGAGCACACGCGGGACCGGATACGCTCCGAGTTCACCACCGCCGGATGTGATGGCTGGGTCTGGGCGCAGCTCACCGGGAAGCCTTCCACGGGTCGCGGACTCGGTGGGACCCACACCGTCCCCACCGCCTCCATGTACAAGATGCACCTTCTGGGTGCTGCATGCCGGGGCATTGACGAGGGACGTGTCGACCCGATGTCACGGGTCAGCGTCGCGCCCCAGGACGGTCCACGCGGTGGGGTCGGCTTCGGGTGGTACACCGACGGGATCGAGTTGAGCGTCCGGGACCTGATGCGCCAGATGGTCATGGTCTCCGACAATGTCGCAGCCCGTCGGCTCTACCGCCTTCTCGACGAGGTTGCCCCTGGCGTCGTCGACCGGTTCATCAACGACCTCGGACTCACCGCGACGACGGTGGCAGGGTCAACAGCCGTTATCTCCGGTCACACGGTCGCAGGACGCCCCGGCAGCGCCGAGCAGGACGCCGTCCTGCACGTCAGAGATCACCCCGGTGCGGACACGGACCCCGTGGCCTTCCACTCGACGAGCACGGCGAAGGAACTGTGTGCCGTCATCGACTGGTTCTGGTGCGATTCCCCGCCTGTCGGGTCCGCGCGAATGCTCGGCAGGCAGATCCTGGGGCAGCAGGCCTGGCAGCACCGTATCCCCTCAGGGTTTCCCGCGTCGGGAGTCAGTTTCCACGGAAAGACCGGCACCATCGGTGCTTTCCGGGGCGAGACGTCCGTGGTCAGCGTGGACAATGAGCCACCGGTCACGGTGTGCGTCATGACCAGGTCGGCCCGGACCGGAGGCAACCTCCCGACCGTCGACGGCACCATCGGCAAGGTCGCGAGAATCATGGTTGACGAGCTCCGAAGTGCCTTGTGAGCAGTGGCTATTCGTAGGTCGACTGACCGGAATACGGTGTCGTTCGTTGCATACGCGCGGTAGTGCGGGTGTACTTCCGGACATGAAGAACACCGGCCCCGGCTCCACCTGCTCCACCGCTTCAACTGCGTCAGCTGCGTCGCCCCGTTCCGTCGCAGCGGCGGTGGTGGTTACGCTGAGCTCCACAGGACTACTGCTCGGCGCGTGTTCGGCGCCCTGGTCGTCCTCACCCACCGATGAGTTCATCGAGGCGGTGAACAACGCCGACTGGGCGACTGCGGCGTCCCACACCGATAACCCGGAAGCCGCCAAGGCCTACTTTGACGACCTCGACGTGAACACCGGGGAAACCACCTTCACCCTCGAAACCGGAAACGGCGACGGTGACGGCAGCGACGGGGAGGACGGTACCGCGACGACGGTGACCTGGACCGTCCCCTCCGGCGACGAGGTCACCTCAGACGGCACCCTGGTCACCGGCGACGACGATGCCGTGACCTGGGACCCTGCGATTCTGTCCACGGAGCTGACACCGGAGACCTCGGTCACCTACTCCGATGACCGGACCTACGGTCTGCCGGTCCTGGACCGGCGCAACAACGAGCAACTGACCTGGACCGAAGTCACCGTGTTCACCGCGGCGACGACCCCGGAACTCGACGTACAGGCACAGGCGTCCGCCATCGCCGAGGCGGCCCGGCCGGCGATCCCCGACTTCGATGTCGAGGATGCCGCGGCGCAGATCACCGAGGCCGGTGAGCAAGGCACTGCACTGCTGTCACTGCGCGCCGAGGATGCCGACAAGGTCGGCCAGGCGATGACCGACGTGCCCGGCGTCGATTCCCGCGAGGAAGGACGCCTGCTCCCCGCTCCTGCCACTGCGTCGCCGGTGGACGCGGGCCTGCGCGAGTATTGGGAGCATCGGCTCGACGAGACTGCCGGGTGGAGTCTGGCCACCACCGGTACCGAGAACGGCGACCCGGTCGTGCTCGGCGACAAGGCGCCGGAGGAGTCCGACCCGATCCGTACCACCATGGACCTCGGTGCCCAGGCTGCCGCCCAGCGGGGCGTCGACTCCGAGGACAACGCGGCGTCCTTCGTGGCCATCTCCGCCTCCACCGGAGGCGTCCTCGCCGCCGGTCAGAACGATGCCGCCAATGCACAGGGCACTCCGGCGTTGACCGGCCTGTTCCCCCCGGGGTCGACGTTCAAGACCGTGACCACCTCTGCCGCGTTGGCCCGGGGAACCGTCACCCCGGACGACGAGGTGGAATGCCCGGCCTCGGTCGAAGTCGACGGCCGCGTGATCCCCAATGACAAGGACTTCGACCTGGGGACGGTGCCGATGCACAAGGCCTTCGCCGAGTCCTGCAACACCACCCAGGCGCTGATCTCCCGCGATCTGGAACCGACGGACCTGAAGAACACCGCGGCACAGCTGGGCCTCGGCGTGGACTTCGAGGCACCTGGGATGACCACGGGTACCGGGTCGGTGCCGGAGACCGAACAGGGTGCTGCACGGGTTGAATCGGCGATCGGCCAGGATGAGGTGCTCGCCTCCCCCTTCGGTCTGGCGTTGATGGAGTCATCGGTGGCCAACGGCGGGAGGATGGTGACCCCGACCCTGGTCCAGGGTGAGCAGACCGAGGCCGACCAGTCACCGGAGCCGCTGGACCCGCAGATCGCGGAGTCACTGCGGGCGATGATGCGGGAGACGGTGGAGTCCGGGTCCGCCTCGTCGCTCAGCGACATCGACGGCCTCGGTGGCAAGACCGGCACCGCTGAGGTCGACGGCAACACCGCCCACGGATGGTTCGTCGGGGTGGTCGGCGACATCGCTTTCTGTGCCTTCATCGAGGGTGCCGATTCCTCCGGCCCTGCCGTGGAGATGGCGGGACGTTTCCTGCGTGACGACGACGTCGCGGACCTGTGACCCGAGTTGGAGTCGGTAATGCTCCCCGGTGAAGATCCGCAGTGACGCTGACGGGCAGTGACGCTACCTGCCCGGCGCTACACCTCGCGGGCGAAGAGTTCGCTGAGGTTCGCGTCGACCTGCTCCATGTAGTTCGGGCTGATGTTGAACAGTCCGAGGTGCCCGGCGATGTCGTCGATGACCCGTAGCTCACTACCGGGAATCAGTTCCTGCTCGGCGGCACAGTCGCGGACGGGGAAGAACATGTCCTCGCTGATCGGCATGACGAACGTCGTCGCGGTAACCCGTCCCAACGCGGCGGCGAGATCACCGTCGGCGTGCCGGGAGACGTCCCCGCGCTGCCACTTCCAGGCGTTGTTCAGCAGGGTGTTGGGGTCCATGGACATGAACAGCGGGTCGAGGAAGTCCGCCAGCACGGACTCCTTCGACTCGAAGCCCAGGCCGCGCCAGGCCTCCTGCTTCCAGAACTCGGTGGAGAAGCCCATCGCCGCCCACAGGTGCGACTGGCGACGCAGCCCGTCGGCCACATCGGTGTTGGACGAGTACTCGCCACCGTTGAAGCCGGGGTCTGCCTCGATGGTCTCGTTGAGTGTCTGGGTGTAGATGAAGTCGTGGGGGGTGTTCTTCGCCGTGCCGGCGATCGGGGCGGCGCGCTGCACCTTGTCCGGGAACCGGACGATCCACTCGAAGGTCTGCTGGGCACCCATGGATCCGCCGACGACGGCGAACAGCTTCTCGATGCCGAACTTCTGACGCAGCAGGCGCTCCTGGGCCACGACATCGTCCCCGATGCGCACGTTCGGGAACCTCGACATGGAGATCGACTCGTCCTCGGTGTTCAACGGGGAGACCGACATGCCGTTGCCGATCTGGTTGACGCAGATGATGAAGTACTTCGACGGGTCCAGGGCATGGCCTTCACCGATGTAGTGCTGGAACCAGGTGCCGTGGGTGCCGGAGTACCAGGTCGGGATGAGGATCGCATTGGACTTGTCCTCGTTGAGTTCACCGGCGGTGGCGTAGGCCAGCCAGCAGTCCTGGATCACCCCGCCCTCCTCGAGCTCGAGGGTGCCGATGGACGCGGTCTCGTAGGGGCCCTGCGTCTCTGCGGTGTAGAAGTCATTGGAAATCATCGAGGAATGTGTCCTTCCGTGGAGAATTGGGGGGCACTGTGACGCTTCTCACAGTTACCCGGACGAAAGTACACGACTGCGCAGCGCGTCGCCAGACCCATGGCAGAGTGGAGACATGAACAAACGTCTCCTGACCGCCCTCCCCGCCGCCGCGCTGGCGGTGTCGCTTGCCGCCTGCAGCGATTCCGCCGAGGACGCACCGGAGACACCATCGGCGACCGCCGCGCCCAGTACGGCCGCCTCGGACAGCTCGACGGCGGCACCGGCGGAAACTGCCACGGACGCGCCGGAAGAGAACGGCGGCAGCGACGACCCGGCGGACCCCATGACCATGCCCGGACATCCTGACATCCCGATCGTCCCCGGCACCGAGGACGCCTTCACCGGCTCCTGGCGAGACCCGAACGGCGGCGCGATCATCACCTTCGCCGACGACGGCACCCTGACCGGCACTGACGGCTGCAACAACTTCGAGTCGACCTGGACGCTGGAATCCGGTTCCGGCGGTGCGGGCTCGGCGGCCATCGTGGACCCCTTCCCCGTCACGAAGATGGCCTGTGCAGGCCCGTGGAGCCCCTGGGTGGTCTCGATTCACCAGGTCGACCACGACGGTGACCGCCTCACCGCGACCACACAGGGCGGCACTGGGATCGGCGAGTTGATTCCTGCGGTGTCTGCGTGAACGTCCGCCTGATCGCCACGGACCTGGACCGCACCCTGCTGGACAGCGCTGGTGGTGTCAGCCCTCGCACCCGCGAGGCGTTGGACGCCGCGACCTCCGCCGGTATCCACGTCGTCCCCGCGACCGCCCGCAATCCGGTGGGTCTGCGGCATCTGGAACCGGTGGTCGGCTTCGACGAGTGGGCGCTGTGCAGCAACGGTGCTTTCGGGGTCCACCTCACTACCCGCGAACTGCTTTTTTCTGATGAGGTCCCGGCCGAGGTCATCGCCCGGTTCGTCACCGTGCTCGATGCCGCCGTACCCGGAGTACGCTATGCCGCGGTCCGGGAGGGCGGGGAACGCTTCGTCGCCCAGGACGGTTATGCGGAGCTGTCGACCTTCGCCGACCACAAGCGCGACCCCTCGGCGATGCGGGCCGAGACACTCGAGGTCGTCACCGGAGCGTCCGCACTGAAACTGGTCTTCCGGCATGCCTCGATGCCCAGCCCGGAGCTCTACGAGTTCACCCGTATTCTGGTGGATGCCGGCGAGCTGGACGGACGCCTGTTCGAGATGACTCTGTCCGGCGCCCCGTTCGTGGAGGTCATGGCCGCCGGGGTCTCCAAGGCGACCGGCCTGGCTCAGCTGTGTACCCGGCTGGGTGTCGATCGCTCCGAGGTCCTGGCCTTCGGTGACGGACTCAACGACAAGGAGATGCTCGCCTGGTCCGGACATGGGGTCGCCGTCGCCAATGCCGAGGCCGCGGTGAAGGACGTCGCGGACGAACTCACCACCTCCAATGACGAGGACGGGGTCGCCCGGGTCATCGAGGCCCTGCTCTGAGCACTCTGCCCTCCTGCCTGGTGCGGCAACCGCATCTGCCCCGGAACGCATCTGGCACAGTGGACACCATGGGGAACCACCGCACCAGCGTCGCCACGGCCGTTACCGCTTTCTCGGCTGCGGCAGTTCTCGTGGGCTGTTCCCCCAGCGCACAGGATTCCGACAACCCCATCTACACGCAGGAGGCACCGGTGACAGAAAGCGAAGGCCCCAGCAACGGCAGCGAGGCCCCGGACGCAGACGCCGCCGCACCGTTCATCGGCACCTGGGTTGATCCGGACGGTCTCGGGTACCTGACCTTCACCGAGGATGGTTCGGTGCGGGGGTCCGATGCCTGCAACGGCATCGGCTCGACCTTCTCCGTTGAGGATGGGACCGCGACTGTCGAGCCTTTCGCCACGACCATGATGGCCTGTTCCGAGGGCTGGTCCCAGTGGCTGTTGCAGGTCACGACCGTGGAAGTCAGCGACACAGGCACCGAGATGGTGGTCTCCGGACGCGACGGCTCCGAAGCAGGCGTCCTGGTCCCCGGGGAGGAACCGCAGGACGCTACGCGTTGATCTCACCTGAGTTGTTCTCTTAGCGACTCCCCGAGGATCCGCACGGCCTCGCCGTAGCGGCCCGGTTCCGGGCCGGCGAAGTTCAGCCGCAGGAACCGGCCGGTCGGCTCGCTCGGGAAGAGGTCGTCGCCACCGGCGATGACCACTCCCCGTGCCTCGCAGTCGGCGACGAGACGGTCCAGATCCGCCCCGTCCGGCAGTCGCAGCCACAGATTCAGTCCACCGGTGGGCACCGCGGTCAGCTCCGCCTCGGGCAGATGCGTCCTCACCGCGGTGACCAGCAGGTCACGGCGGTGCGCCAACCGGTCCGGGAGCGTCCTGAGGTGACTACGCCAGGCCGGTGTCCCGAGGACGTCGAGGGCAGCGGCCTGGAGCAGCGGGGAGACGTACATTGCCGAGGCGCCGACGTTGCCGAGGATCCGCTCGCGTACCGGGCCGCGGGCGATGACTGCACCGACCCGCAGTGCCGGGGACAGTGACTTCGACAGGGACCGCATGTAGATCACCCGGCCGGAATCGTCACCGGCGGCCATCGGGGGCAGGGATGCCGCCGCACCATCGATCGCGAAGTCCTTGGCCCAGTCGTCCTCGACGAGGAAGGCTCCGTGGCGTGCGACGATCTCGAGGATGCGGCTCCGGGTCTCCGGTGACCACACCGCACCGGTCGGATTGGTGAACCGGGGCTGGGCGTAGAACAGCCGCGCCCCGGTCCGGGCGAGAACGCGGTCCAGCTCGGTCGGGTCCGGTCCGTCCGGGCCTGTGGGAAGCGGGACCATCCGGACGCCGGTCTGCCGTCCGGCGAGTACAGCACCCCAGTAGGTCGGGGACTCCAGGACGACGGACTCGCCCGGTCCGGTGACCGCCCGGAAGATCGCCGAGAGACCGGACTGCGTGCCCGGCAGCACGGTCACATCCGTGGCGGTGACTGGTGTGACTCCGGGTGGGGTCTGTACTGCCAGGTCCTGGGCGAACCAGTGCCGCAGTTCCTGCAGGCCCGCCCGGGGCGCGGCGGTCACCGCAGCGTCCGACCGGGCCGCACGGCCCAGCGACTGCCGGACCGTTTTCTCCGGCAGGAGGTCACGGTCCGGGTATCCGTTGTGCAGCGCCACGGCGTCCACCGGGGTGGGACGCAGCACCCCGGAGGTAGGGGTGGACCGGGATCCACCGGCTGGCCGTCCGGTGGCCTCCCCCAGTGCGCCGACCTGCCAGGAGAAGTCTGTCGGGCGCACACGCCGTGTCTCCGACGCCGTGGCGATGAAGGTGCCGACCCCTGGGCGGGTCTCCACGAGCCCCTCGGCAGTGAGTGCGCGTAGGGCCTCCTGCACGGTCACCGGTCCGAGGCCGTGCTCTCTCGCCAAGGTTCTGGTGGAGGGAAGTCGGGTGCCCGGTGAGCGTCCGGAGATCCAGGAGCGGAGTTCTCCGGCCAGTCGCGAACTGCTACTGTCAGACATGAGAAACCATGATAGCGCTACTGCAACAGAATCAAAACCGCTACTGAGGCCGGTACGGCAGTCCTCGAAGCTCCGGAACGTCCTCTACGAGATCCGTGGTCCGGTGGCCGACCGTGCCGCCGCCCTGGAACGCGAGGGCACCGACATCCTCAAGCTCAGCATCGGCAATCCCCAGCCGTTCGGGTTCACCGCTCCCCAGTCGATCGTGGAGAGCATGTCCCGCACCCTCGACGTCTCCCATGGTTACTCGGACTCCCACGGCCTGCCGGAGGCGGTGGAAGCCGTGATCTCCCGCTACGATGCCGTCCCGGACTTCCCGGAGCTCGACCGGGACCGGGTCTTCCTCGGCAACGGAGTCTCCGAACTGATCACCATGACCTGCCAGGCGATGGTGGACACCGGCGACGAGATCCTCGTCCCCGCCCCCGACTACCCCCTGTGGACAGCCATGGTCACACTGGCTGGCGGCACTGCGGTGCACTACCGCTGCGACGAGTCCGACGACTGGAACCCCGATCTCGCCGAACTGGAGGCCCGGATCACCGAGCGGACCACGGCGATCGTGGTGATCAACCCGAACAACCCGACCGGAGCGGTCTACCCGCCGCATATCCTGCGCGGGATCGCCGACATCGCCCGGCGTCACTCCCTGACCCTACTCGTCGACGAGATCTACGACGTCATCACCTACGACGGCACCTCCCACACCCATCTGGCGGCCATCGCCCCGGACGTTCTGACACTGAGTTACTCAGGTCTGTCGAAGTCGAGCCGGTTGGCCGGCTACCGCGCCGGGTGGATGGTGGTGACCGGACCGACGGAGCACGCCGAGGACTTCCTCCACGGACTCAACCTCATGGCGTCCACCCGGTTGTGCGCGAATGTGCCGGGCCAGCAGGCGGTCGTCGCCGCGCTGGGTGGTTCCGGGGCAGAGTCCGGGGAGAACGCGGACCTGCCGATCGGCGGGCTGACCGCCCCCGGTGGCCGACTGTGCCGCAGCCGCGACGTCGTGGCGTCCTCGTTGAATGCGATGGATGGGGTGAGCTGCGTGACACCCCGCGGGGCGCTGTACGCCTTCCCGCACCTTGACCCGGAGGTCCATGCGATCCGGAACGATGAGCAGCTGGTCATGGACCTGCTGGAGCGCGAGCACATCCTGCTGGTCCACGGCACCGGCTTCAACTGGCCTACCCCGGACCATCTACGCATCGTCCTGTTGCCCGAGGAGAAGGTGCTGGGCACGGCGATGGAGCGCATGGGGAACTTCCTGGCGTCCTACCGGCAGTGACGATGGCGGTTCCGATCCAGAATGTGACGGTCGTTAACAATTAGCCGATCGCCGCGATGGTACCGAGTGAGACGCCGCTCACACCGGCACGCAATGACCGGCGTCAACTATTTCCGACCGCCATGAGGAGTGGCAGGAACCATGACACACACCACACAACGCCCCCGACTCACCCGCAGGATCGCCACCGGGGCGGTGGCTGTCCTCGCCGCAGTGGGACTCACCGGAGTGCCCACCGCCACGGCCGCACCCGCCCTGCCGGACAACGTCACCGCATCGCTGCCGGAGTCATCGCTGCCGAGCCTGCAGTTCGCCGGACGCTGGGTTGACGTGAACCCGGCCGGCAACGGTGAGCTGACCTTCCACAACGGACGGGTCTCCGGCACCGACGGCTGCAACGGCATTGGCTCGACCTACCGGGTCACCGGCAACGGCATCCGGACCGCCCACGTCAAGCCGTTCGTCTCCACGTTGATCGCCTGCGACAACCAGTGGCTCAACGGAGTGAAGACCATCGACCACTACGGCGTGGTCATGGTCGTCCGCGGCCAGGACGGACAGGTCATCGGCCTGCTGCGTCCGGCCTGATTCTCGGGCTGCTCTGCCGGCACAGATCGCCGTGATCCACTCTCATTGCAGGTCACGGCGATTTATCTAAATTATCCATCGGCGTCAATTTATCCAATTTATCCTGTTTATCCTCTGGCGTGCGGGCTAAGATAGATCCTGACTTACCCTGGCAACCCGTTCCGTCCCGGCTTCGGCGAATCCCCCACCGTGTGGGCAGGCCGCCGCCCGATACTTGATGCGTACCGGACTGCCATCGAGACCGGTGCCGGCAGTACCGGCTGCATGATTCTCATCAACGGTTCCAGGGGCATCGGGAAAACCACCCTGGTCAACGAACTTGAGGACATCGCCACCTCGAACGGCTGGATGTTGCTACGGGCCCCGAGCCACCGGGGCCTCCATCGCGGGCCTCGGCTCAGTGTCCACCGAGCAGGAGGCCGGAGAGCCGGTCACCCCGACACTGAGCTCCCGATTACGCGCACTCAGTGAGATCACCACGGCCCACGGATCCGGCATCCTCATCACCGTCGACGAGATTCAGGCAGCAGACTCCGCTGATGTCGGCATTCTAGCCACCTCAGTCCAGGACCTCGTCCGTGACAACATCCCCGTCAGTTTCATCGGCGCAGGGCTCACTGCAGGAATCCACGAACTACTGAGCTCCCCGGGAACCACCTTCCTGCGCCGCAGTCGGCGTTTTCAGCTGGCACCGCTCCAGCCGCGGGACGCCACCGACCTACTACTGCGCACTGCAGAATCGACCGGTATAGTTTTCGACTCCGATACCACGGACCGTGCGATGACCGCCGCCTTCGGCTATCCGTACCTGCTCCAGCTCATCGGTTCCCTGGCCTGGGACAGTGCCAGGGCGGCGAATTCAGACCATGTCGCTGACGACATGGTGGAGGAGTCCATCGCCTTGGCGATTCCGGTTCTGGGGGGATCAGGTGCACCAACCTGAACTGGCGGCACTTCCTCACAGCCAGCTCAATTCCCTCCACGCGATGGCGGCTGTGATGGACTCCACCGATCCGGACGGCACCGACGGTGCTTTCCCGGTGCAAA
The DNA here is from genome assembly GCF_052264515.1 of Candidatus Corynebacterium faecigallinarum. NCBI lineage: Bacteria > Bacillati > Actinomycetota > Actinomycetes > Mycobacteriales > Corynebacteriaceae > Corynebacterium > Candidatus Corynebacterium faecigallinarum. The sequence goes on along the minus strand of NZ_JBQQOC010000012.1, from coordinate 71,920 downwards.
TCAGGGATGTCGCCGCGGAGCTCGGTAGAACCACTACCTCTGTTTCCACTGCGCGTGCGGCGCTCATCAACCGCGACATCATTCACGGACCCGCATGGGGTCAGGTCGCCTTCCGGTTGCCATACCTACGTCAGTACCTCGACAGTCCGGGTGGGCCCCTGGAAGTGTCCTAGCGCGACGGCGCCACACCACGACCGACGCGGCGTCCTCTAGGATTGCCCCATGACAAACCTCGTTTCCACTCCTCCGATCGCTTTCGTCATCGCCGGCTCCGAGGCCACCGGTGGCGCCGGCATCCAGGTCGACCTGAAGACCTTCCAGCAGCTCGGTGTCTACGGTGTCGGTGCCCTGTCCTGCATCGTCGCCTTCGACCCGAACAACGGTTGGGGCCACCGCTTCCACCCGGTCGACCCGGAGATCATCGCCGAGCAGTTCGAGGCCGCCCTGGCCACCCACGCGGTCGAGAACATGAACACCGCCAAGGTCGGCATGCTGGGCACCCCGGCGACCATCGAGATCGCCGCCGCCAAGCTTGCCGAACGGAACTGGAAGAACCTCGTCGTCGACCCGGTGCTGATCTGCAAGGGTCAGGAACCCGGTGCAGCACTGGACACCGACAACGCGTTGAAGGAGAAGATCCTCCCGCTGGCCACCGTGGTCACCCCGAATGTCTTCGAGTCGCAGAGTCTGTCGGGTATGGAGCGTATCGAGACTGTCGAGGATCTCGAGGAGGCCGCCAGGCGCATCGGCGAGAAGGTGCCCTATGTGCTGGCCAAGGGTGGCGTGGAGTTGTCTGGCGAGGACGCCGTGGACGTGCTGTGGGACGGCCACGAGATCACTCGCTTCGCGGTGCCGAAGATCGGCGAGCAGCGGGTCTCCGGTGCCGGCTGCACCGTCGCCGCCGCGCTCACTGCCGAGCTGGCCAAGGGCAGCGACGTCGCCACCGCCGTGCAGGTCGCCAAGGACCTGGTCACCCGTGGCATCCAGCACCGCGTCACCGCGAACACCCCGTTCGACACCGTCTGGCAGGGCGCATAGCACTCTTCCATCATTGACAGTACTGTCGTTGACTGACAGTATGGGAGTGTGGAGTTCAGGGACAGGGCACTCGAAGAGTTTCACTTTTCTGGACGCCCACCGCGTGATGTGCCACCTGAACTCCGCAAAGTTCTTCGACGGAAACTGGCCATGCTCGACCAGTCCAAGAGCCTCAATGATCTTCGGGTGCCTCCTTCAAACCATCTGGAGAAGCTCAAGTCTGATCTCGCCGGCTACCACAGCATCAGGGTTAACAAACAGTTCCGTATGGTTTTCATCTGGACGGAAAGAGGAGCAGAAGATGTCCACTTCATCGACTACCACTGTTCACGGAGCCGCTCCCGACGACCGGGTACCGTACCCGCACCCAGGCGAAATCCTGCAGGAAGAGTTCCTGGAGCCGCTCGCAATCTCCCAGTACAGGCTGTCCAAGGACACCGGGATCTCCGAATCTCACGTCTCCAAAATCGTACGTGGTGCAGCTGGGGTCACCGCTGCCACAGCAGTCCGATTGGCCGCGTACTTCGGCAACTCTGCTGAATTCTGGCTCGGGCTACAGGAAGCCCACGATCTTGACGAAGCCCGCGCAAGCATCGACATCACCGCGATTCCGCGGGCCAGCATCAACTACGGTTAGCTCACCTCCGGCGGTAGCGGTTGGTGGTGAGTTCCTCGTGGCCGGGTACGTCACCCGAGACGTACCGGGACCAGGCCGTGCGGAACAGGGACGTCACCGGCACATGTGGCGGGCACCCGGTCAACACCGGCCGGGCCTTCACATCGGCCCACATCAGATACATCGGCACCTTCCACACCTCCATCGGTTTGGCCGGCTCATAGCCACCCCGTCCTTCCAGCCACTCGCCGGGCAGGAAGAACGACCGTGCGGCCCCGGCACGCTTCGCCTGTACCACCACACCGGCGGCGACGAGCTCGGCACCGGCGGCGTCGATGTCCTTCTTCCTCCACCCGTTCCAGCCACGCCCCTTCGCGTCGGTAGGCAGCGATAGAGCAAGCAGCTGCAGGAAGTAGCGTGCGGCGTCCTCACTGACCCCGAGCTTCCCAGTCACCTCCGATACGAGATCAGGCACCGAGTTCCCCGGGTCGTTTACCTCGCCGGGACGCTCCGGGTACACGGTGTCCAGGTCCGCGATGAGCTCGTCGACCAGCCCCTCGGTGAGGACCCGCACCACCTGGCGCATCGGGGTGACGTACTCGGTGAAGGCGGGGTCGTCGACCGGGCAACCGATGTCCATCGTCCCGATGCTCTTCGCATTCTCCGGGTCGGCCATGTACTCCTCCGACGCCTTCACCATCCATCGCAGCAGCGTGGCGAAAGAGGGACGCCGAGGATCGTCGAGACTGAGCTCACCGACTACCGCGAGCACCGCAGGAATCACCGTTTTCGGGTAACCGAGCTGCTCTTTGCCGAGCAGCAGCAGTCTGGTCAGGGTGAAGGTGGGGTTCTGCCAGGAGTTGTCGGCGCCATCGATGGTCAACCACTCGGCATGGGTGAGGGTGAGCAACCGTTGCCGGTGAGTGTCCGCCACAGGGAGGCCATGCCCTCCGCCGGAGTCTTCCCGTCGAGGGATGCGGTGAGAAGCCTGTCGAGGACCGCGTGGTCGACTGCCCGGATCTGGTGCTCTGCCAGCTCCATCTCCTTGACCGTGCAACCACAGCGTTTACGCAGGTCGGAGTCGATGTTTCCGGACGTACGGACACCACCGAGCAGCATCCGGCACATCGGTGCGGCGAAACCGGTCGCGTCGGCCAGGACGGCAACCTGCCCGGCATCTACCACCTTCTCAGCGTTATCCTCTGCCGCAGCGAGCACCTCGTCCAACGCGGTGAGCAATTCCCCGGCGTCCATACGGTTTTCGCGGCGTGGGGATCCGTCAAGCAGTGGCACGGTCAGGGCATCCCGGTTCGAGCGCTTCACCACCACGTCCACAGGTTCTCCGGGCGAGGGCATTCTTCCGTAACCTCGCCGACCGACGAGGGTGTGAACCTGGGCGCCGAGGTCGACCCACTGCGGTTCCGCCGCGCCCAGCGCGACCAGTGCTCGGGCATCATCCGGGGCGGTGATGGTGACCAGGTCGTACTCGCCGCCGAGGATGCCGGCGGCCACCAGGTCGCGCACGAATCCGACGGCATTGCCGAGGTCCTCGTTGACCGGGTCAGCCAGCGTGGTCCTCCACCGGGCCACAAGCCGTCGTTCCCGGCCCATGTACTGGGCCAGGGCGTGGTCACTGATCCAGGACCTGGCACCGGAGTAAGTCCCCGTCTGCTCCCCGGAGATGATCGCGCGCAATCGGGCGGCGATCAGCCGCAGGTCGTCGGCGTCCGGCCCGTAAGAGGCATTGTCGAAGGCATTGGCACCGGCATCGGTGAGCCCGGTGCCGATGTCGTCGCTGGCATCACCGTCCGTCTCCTCCTCGGTGAGGAGGCCACGCAGCCGGGACCACTCATCGTCGAGCACAGCCACATCAGCGGCCACGTGGACCACCGCGTCGATGATCGCGTCATCGGTGGCACCGAGCTGTTCAGTGACGATCCCCGGACGAAGTCCGGATCCAGGACCACGGTGGTGTGGCTTGCCCCGTCGTCACTGCGGTAGGAGTAGGAACTCGCCACCGTCGGCAGTGCCCGGTCAGTGAGATCCCTGTCGGCCAGGGCTTCAAGTACCGCCGCGGCGTCCCCGGTGGTGTACCCGCGCATCCGCTCACTGGCCTGCGGATCCCGGGGTGTGGTCATGCACCACAGTGGTGCCGTCAGCTGATGGAGGCAGTGTCGCGCTCCTGAGACGCTGGTGGCCGAGGACAGGTAGGCGCCTGTCGTCGGTGACAGTACCTGCTCCGCGACCAGCACCTGGGTGACCCCGCCAGGCAGACGCATCAGCGGCCCGGCCGTGTCATCGCCTCGGAACGCGCCCAGTACATCCCCGGCGCGGACGATCCCGACCGGGGTCAGCACGATCGAGGCGGAACCGAACTGTCGGCCACTGACTCCGATCGTCACCTGGCGACCTGCCACTGATCCAGTGGGGCTATCACCGATCTCCTCCGGCAGGCCCACGATGAGGCTCCCGCCCCACATGGTGTGTCGTTGGTCAGGGTCGCCAGGATCGAACCCCACCTGTTCCAGGAACCCGCCCGGGGCGTCGAGGCCGAGTGCGGCATGGATCTCGGAGTCATCGGCGTAAACAGCGCTGCCCAGCGATTCCCCGGTGGCTCGGTCGAAGCGGCAGACCTCCTGCCCCCAACCGCTGACGCTGTAGATCACGTCCCCGGGCAGGTCCAGGATCCCCGAGCGGTCAGCATCGGGCAGGTCGCCGCCGGGACGCAGGACACTGCCGCCGAGCAACCGCCCCGGGTGGTCGGCATCGCCGATCGGCACGGTCACCGGCGGGTGCCAGTAGCCGACCCGTTCCCCTTCCACCGCCGCAGGCTCGCCGAACCACCAGAGGTAGGTCGTCCAGGTGTTCTGGTCCCGGTAGATGACCACACCGGTGTCGCCGACGGTGTAGACGGCCGTGACCTCTGCCCCACCGAACGGTCCGGTGCCGGAGTAGAACACGCCCTCGGGGCCGACGACCTCGATGTGCTCCCCGCCGATCAGAGCCACATGTGGGTAGCTGGCGCAGACGGTGACTCCGTCTGCCTGCCCACGACTGCGCGACGCGGGGTGTTTCTCTGCCCAGTCTGCGGCGTGGACGCACACCCGTCGGTAGGCGTCCTCGTACACCGGCCAGGTGAGCTCGGTGACCAGGCCCGCGTTGACGGCCGCGACGAGTTCCTCGGCCGGTTCGAAGGAGAACAGGCGGTCCACGGCGTCCGGTGCCAGCTCGCGCACCCGGGGGTCGGCGAGCTGCTCGAGCACCTCGGTGGTGGCCGAGCCCAGGGTGGGTAGTGCGCCGGTGAGTCGCTCACGGGTGGCGGCGAGGTTCTCCAGCAGACCCGCCAGCATCACCCGGGTGCCGGAGTGCTCCAACAGCAGGTCGAGGTGCTCGCCGAGCATGGACATGCCGGTGGTCTCCCCCAGGACCGTCGGGCCCAGCACCGGGTCGGCGGCGAGATGGGCGAGGTCACCGTAGGGATCCTTGTACCAGTGTCGGACGCTGGGGGTGGCCTGCCAGTGGCCGTCCTCGGAATCCAGGCCGATCGAGAGTCCTGCGGTGAGCAGTGCATCCAGCAGGGCGGGGTGCACCCCCCACCCCGCAAGCCCGACTGTCGGCAGCGACGCCAATCCGGACGCTGCCCGGCCGAACTCCTCGTAGAGCTTCGGCATCGGTTGACGCAGGTCATGGGAGAAGTCGTCGATCAGCTTCACCAGCCAGGCGGCGTACCGAGCCGAGCGTGCCGGATCTGCGGAGTCCCCCCCCCCCGCAGTTGCTCCAGCGCCCCGCTGTCCTCCAGTAGCATCAGGAAGTCCTCCACCGGCAGTTCAGTTGGCGTGTTGTCGGCGACGACGGCTGCCACGGCTCGCCGTTGATGTCCGGGGGCGGCGTTGGCGGTGCTGGACCGGGTGATCCCCACAGAGTCAGCGTCGCGGATCGGCAGTTGGCTGGACCTCGGTGCCCATGCCTCGACACGGAAGATCCAGGAACGGCGCCTGGCCGGCTATCTCGCCGGCTCCTCTCACACCTGGACCACCTCCGGGGCGGTCGATGGCCTGGTCGACCGGGTCAGTACCGCCAGCGACGACCTCTTCGTCGCGGCACTCCCGGCGTTGAGGGGCGCCTCCGACACGGTCGCAGCAGCAGAGCGGGAGGATTTCCTCGACCATCTGGCCGCACTGCTCGGCGACCGCCCCGACGGGGACCTCGACATCCCGGCGGCGACGATGACGGGGTTCGCCACCATCGATGCGGATGCCCGCCGCAGGTTGGAGGCCCTCGGGCTCGCGGACGTGCACTTCGCGCCGGAGACCCGGTGGCGACTGGTCCTCGGCGCGGACCCCGAGGCGTTGCCGCCGACGGCCTCACGGATGGCATCCACCCTCGACGAGCTCTACGGCGACCCGGGGCCGGGGAGATCGAGGCTCTCTTCGGTTCCGACCAGGTCCAGGAGATCCTGGCCACCGCCGCGGAAAAGGGCCGCGCCGATGCACTGCTCGGACCGGACGGCTCCAGCACCATCGACCCGGAGTCGGTGCGTCCCTCGGTGGAGCTGCTGGGCACGGTACTCGGGTTGCGCGGGGCGCTGTCCGAATCCCAGTTGGGCATGCTGCGACCTCTGGTGTCCCGCCTGGTCGATGAACTGTCGAAGGAACTGGCCTCCCGGATCACCCCGGTGCTCGCCGGACTGGCCAGCAGCCGGCCGAGCGTCCGGAGGACCGGGAAACTCGACCTACCGGCGACGATCAGGTGCAACCTGCGGCACGTCGCGGAGGTCGACGGTCGTCGTCTGGTCGTCCCGGAGACACCGGTGTTCCGCTCGCCGGTGCGGAAGACCTCGCCGTGGCACATCATCGTGGTGGTGGACGTCTCCCCCTCGATGGAGACCTCGACCATCTATGCCGCGGTCACCGCGTCGATCCTGTCTGGGATCGCGACGTACCGGCTCAGCGTGCTCACCTTCGACTCGGAGGTCATGGACCTGTCCGGGTACGCCGACGACCCACTGTCCCTGCTGCTGGAGATCTCCCCCGGTGGTGGCACCGACATCGCGAAAGCCGTCACGGTGGCCGCGCAGCAGGTCACCGATCCGACACGGACGGCCAAGGTCGTCATCAGTGACTTCGAGGAGGGTGGTTCGGTGCCTGCGTTGGTCGGCAGGGTACGCGACCTGGTGGAGTCCGGGGTCCGGATGCTGGGGTGTGCCGCGCTCACTGACGGGGACACCTCCTCCGGCGGTGCCGACAGCGTCACCGGGGTCTCCTACAACGTCGGGGTGACCCGCCAGCTCGCAGCGGTGGGGATGCGTGTCGCCCCGGTGTCACCGGTGCAGCTGGCCCGGTGGGTCGGCGAGGTTCTTCGCTGACCCACGCCGAGCTGGTGCTCACATGCCGATCCGGAACGCCGGGACGTCCTGGTCGACGACCCAGGGCTCGGCGTGCAGGGTGAAGACTTCCTCGGCGGTGCGTCCGGTCTTCTGGCCGTCGGCGAAGGTTCCCTCGTCGAGCACCAGGTAGGCCACAGTGTCCATGAGGTACATGAACAGGTCCTCGGGAGACATGCTGGTGTTCTCCACCTGCAGCTCGGGGTGCCCCATCGGCCACAGCCCGTAGGTGTAGGCGGAGGTCCCCTCCGGACCGGGGCGCAGCCACGCCGAAACCCACAGCGGCCACGGCGTGGAGCCGAACTGGCCGGTCGCCACCTGCTGCAGGAACGGCAGACCGAAGGTGGACGCCGCAGTGCCCGAATAGTAACCGGCCAGGCCCGGCAGTCGGCACAGCGCCACGGTCAGCATCCCGTGCACCCGGGCGACGGTCAACTGTGTCTGTCGCGCCGACAGGTCGGCGATCTTCTCCGCGGGCTCCCCGGTGAACTCCGGCGGCACGGCGATCAGGACCTGCGCTGTGTGGGTGGAGACCCGCTCCCGGTCGTCGCCCTGGCAGTACAGCTGGTGGGCGTTCTGCTCGGCCTCCTGGTTCGGCACCGGGGCGTCGATGACGGTCAGAAAGGCGGTGGCGCCGAACTTCTTGATCCGCACCTCCACCACGCCGTCCTTGCCGTCCACGGCCTCAGCGGTCAGGCCGATCTCCTCGGGGACGTCTGTGACCTTGGCGATGACCTCCTCGACGGTCGGGGCCCCGGTGAAGAGCAGGTCACCGAGCATCAGGTGCGGGGTGAAGTCGGCGGCTGGGACAGTGGAGTTCTCGTCGGACATGACCGCCACGCTACCTGAGTGCCTCCGCTGTTCATCGACCCCGGTCGGGGCACACGGGAGTAGTCTCAAAGGAGAAACCACCGTCTCACCACAGGAGTCATCTGATGGCTACCGACTTCCCCACCCCCGAACTCACCGAGCGCCCGGAACAGCACCTCGCCGTAGTGCGGGAAACCGTCGCGATGGAGGACATCCCGAAACTCTTCGACCGTGCCTTCCCGTTGATCCTCACCACTCTGGGTGCCGCCGGGATCTCCCCCTCCGGCCCTCCCATGGGTGTCACCCACGGTATGCCGGACGAGAAGATCGACCTCGCCGCCGCCGTCCCCGTGGATGCCCCGATCAGCGCCGACGGGGAGGTCACCCCGGAGACCCTGCCGGCGGGCCGGACGGTCACCCTCATGGTGCGTGGCGGCTACGATCTGATCACTGCCGCCTACGAGCACCTCTTCGACTGGATCACCACCGAGGGGCTGACCCCCACCGGTATCGTCTGGGAGCAGTACCTCACCGAGCCGACGCCGAACGGCGACCCGGACGCCAACGAAACCCTCCTCGGTGCACACGTGGAGTAGTTGCGGTGTGACCGGGGAGGGACATCGGCGACCTGTGCGACAATCGTCCTCATGCCGATCGACTTCGCCACCCCGGGCAACGAGCCCTCCAGACCGCAGAATTTCCAGGTGGACCTCGGCGGGGTCGTCGACCTGCTCAGCCGGCACATCTACTCCGGCCCGCGGGTGTACCTGCGTGAACTGCTGCAGAATGCGGTGGACGCGATCACCGCCCGCCGGGAGCAAGACGGCGCGACCGGCACTGACAACGGGCACATCCGGATCCGTCCGCTCACCGACGGCCCCGACACCCGGACCACCCTGTCCCTCACCGACGACGGAATTGGCCTCACCTCCGCCGAAGCCACCGAGCTGCTGGCCACGGTGGGTCGGACCTCCAAGCGCGACGAATTCGGCCTGCAACGCTCCGGACGCCTCGGCCAGTTCGGCATCGGATTGCTGAGCTGCTTCATGGTCGCCGACACGATCACCATGGTTTCCCGCTCTGCGATACGGGGTGCGGCTGCCGTGCGGTGGCAGGGGCATGCCGACGGCACCTTCGACCTGCAGGAACTCTCCGCCGCCGAGACCGATGCCCTGCCCGTGGGCACCACGGTGCACCTGTCGCCGCGTCCGGACGAACGTACCCTGCTCACCGAGGACGCCGTGGTACGCATCGCCGGTGAGTACGGCAGCTACCTGCCCGTCGAGATCCGGGTGGAGGGTGTCAAACACACCACGGTGAGCCGGTCACCGGTGTTCTCCCCGGACATCTCCCGCTACCTTCGCCTGCAGGAGGGCTCGACCCGGCTGGGGCGGGCCCCGTTCGATGTCATCGACCTCTCCACCGACGGTGATGACTCCGCTGGCAGCGCTGACACAGAGGGCGTGGCCTACGTCCTGCCCTCACCGCAGGCACCGCACATGACCCGACGGCACAGCGTGTACGTCAACCGGATGCTGGTCGACCACGGTCCCTCACCGGTGGTGCCTGCCTGGGCGTTCTTCGTGGAGTGCGAGATCAACTCCACCCGCCTGTCCCCCACCGCCTCACGCGAGGCGTTGGTGGAGGACGAGGCCCTCGCCGCAACCCGCGACCACGTCGCCCAGCGGATCCGCTCCTGGCTGCTGGACCTGGGGCGTAGGACCCCGCACCGGCTGCGCGAGCTCACCGCAATTCATGACCTGGCCCTACGCTCACTGTGCCTGTCCGACCCCGAACTGGCCGACACGGTGCTGGGGTTCATCACCCTGGAGACCACCCGTGGCCGACTGCCGATCGAGGAGATCGTGGAACTGTGCCGCACCGAAAAGTTGGGGTTGCGGGTGGCGGGCAGTCTCGACGACTTCCGGCAGATTCGTGCCTTGGGCGACAACAACGGCATCACCGGCATCACTGTCAACGGCGGCTACGTCCACGACGATGAACTGGCCTACCTGGTCCCCACCGTCTTCGACGGTGTGACGGTCGGCCCGGCGGACCTGCGGGAGTCCTTGGACGCCATGGACGTGCCGCCGATGGAAGCGTCCGCTATTTCCTTGACTCTCGCCAACAGGGTCACCGCCGCACTGGAGGAGGTCTCCGTGTCCGGCATGGTGCGGGTGTTCTCCCCCACCGATTCCCCGGCGGTGGTGGTGATGGACACCGCGGCCGGTGCCGCCCGCGACCGTGACGAGGCCCGTGGTTCCACCACCGACCAGTGGGCCGGGATCCTGGACACCCTCGACGCACTCGACGCCGCTGACTCCACAGATTCCCCGGGCCAGACCCCCACAGCGCCCCGCGCGACCGGGGCAGGTACCGCTGGTCCACTGTCGATGCTGGTGCTGAACTGGTCGAATCCCCTGGTGCGCCAACTGGCCAACGCCCACGACGATGCCGTGGTCGCCCGCACCGTCCGACTGCTGTACGTGCAGGCGTTGCTGGCCGGGCGCCGTCCACTCGGTACCCGGGAACGGGCGATGCTCACCGGCTCCCTGTCGGACCTTGTGGCACTGTTGATCGGGCCGGACGTCGACAGCGACTGGTGACCGACTGGTGCCCGACTGGTGTCCAGCACTGCGGCTACACTTCACCCCATGAACACACCAGAGGGTTCCGCCCCCACCGCCATGGAACTGCTGGACCAGGCCAACGGTCTGCCTTTCGGCTCGGAGGAGCGAGACCTCCTGCAGCGCGCCCTCTCCAGCGCGCAGGAGACCGGAGACAGGGACGCGGAGTACCGCGTCCGGCTGTCGCTGGTCGCCAGCTACCGGGCCGCGGAGGACAACTCGGCACTGCTCACCCACTTCTCCGCCGCAGCGGGTCTACACGACTCCGATCCACAGCGGTTCCCGGGCAGCAGCGACGGGAGCTACCCGCACCTGTTCTGGTACTACAAGCACGCCATCAACGTCGTCACCATGTCCTGCCTGTTCAGCCGGCCCCAGGCAGATGCCCTGCTGGACCAGATGGCCACACACTACGCCCGCGCCGGGGTGCCGGAGAACGCAGTCGACATCGAACGCCGCGAGGACCAGCTGGTCAACGGAACACTCGCCGAGACTGAAGCTATCCAGGCCCGGATCCTCGCCAACGGTGGCGAGGATCCCTTCGACGACTGCCCGACCTGCCGCATGGCCGGGCAGCTGGCACTGGACCTGCGGGCCGGACGAACCGAGGAGGCGCAGGCCCGGGTCGAGGAGATCCTGCAGGCCGGGGACATCGGCTGTGTCATGGAGCCGGAGAGTTCCCTGGCTGCGGTGATGATGACCGCGCTGCGCCACGGTGACGCCGACTTCGCCGGCTTCGCCCAGCGCACCAGCATCGCAGCCAACCCCCGGTTCCAGTCCCTGCGCAACGTTGGACGCCACCTGGAGTTCCTCGGGGTGACCGGCAACTACTCCCGCGGATTGGCGCTGCTGCAGCGCTACCAGCGTGACCTACTGGTGGATCGGCTCGACACCCTGGGCCACTTCGGCGTGCTGTCCGGGGCCTGGGTGTTGCTCGCCGCTACCGTGCGGGCCGGGTTCGGGGAGGTCAAGGTGCCGGGGTCCGGGACCGCTGAGCTGGTGGCGGTCTACGGTGAACTGTCCGGAGACGGCTCCGACCACACTGTGGCAGCGCTGGCCGAGCGGTGCCGTACCGCGGCCACGGAGCTCGCCGCCCGCTACGACGTCCGCAACGGCAACGACAACTTCGCCCGGCTCATCGCCGAGGCCGAGGAGTTGAGCCGGCTCGACATTCCGCTCGACCTGGGCTCCAGTGACCTGCTGCTGCGGGCCGAGTTGGCGGATCCCGCCGCCAGCCCAGCTTCCGTGGTCGCCGGGGCAGATGAGACCGACCCCGATGAACGACTGTGCGTCCTGGAGACGGCGGTGCGGGCACAAGCCAGCCACGACGTTGCCGCGTTGCTCGCCAGCGGCGACCCCTACATCCGGGTCGAGGACCTACCGGAATGGCACCGCCCCAGCTACCACTCCCGCCTGGTCTCCCACTACCACCACACCGGGGACAGGGCGGCTCGCGACGGCCACTACGAGGACCTGGTCAACGAACTCCTCCGGCAGGGACGGGGTGAGGCGGAGTTCTACGCAGGCATCGCGCCGGCCGATTTCCTCGACGTCCCTGCCGACGACGTACCCGCCTGGTCGGGTTACGCCGCCGAGCTCCGTGGGTCCGACCCGCTGGCGTACCTGTCGATTTCCCTACGGGCGGTGGCTACGCTCGCTGCCGCGGCGACCGAACCGGACCCCGACGGTGACGAGATGCGGCTGGAGACGGCCCAGGAGGATACCCGGAACAAGCTCGGTGCCCTGGTCGCCTTCGCGGGTGAACATCGACGCGACGTCGACCCGTCGGGCACCGCCGGGATGATCCTCGCCGAGTACTACGCCTCGGCAGCCATCAACCTGCTAGTCCTCGATGTCATCTCCGGGCATGCCGACCCCGAGGAGGCGCAGTCGCGCTATGAGTCGCTGCGCGCCGACTTCGCCGACTTCTCCCCCTCCCACGCCACCGGCCTGGATCTCTACTACGGGATGGCAGCCACCGGGACCGGCATCGCCGAGGGCGTGTACGCCCTGGACCGCCACCTCGCGACCCTGATCGACCTGCGGCTGCGGGAAGCCACCGGCACCACCGCGCTGGACACCGCCAGGGTGCTGGCCCACGGAGGTCGTTTCGAGGAGGCCGCGGAACGCGCCCGCCTTGCGGTCCGCCAGCTCGACGCCGCGGAGCTGCCCTCCCGGGACGCCTCCCTGTTCCTCGGCGAGATGCTGGTGTACCAGCAGCGCAGCGCCGAGGCCGTGGACGTTCTCGAACCCCTGCTGCTGCCGAAACTGGAGCAGTACCACCACGCCACCACGGAAGACGAAGGCGGGCCGGTCCCGGAGTTCTCCGAGTACGAGATCCGCTGCATCCATGGGCTGGGACTCTCACTGCGCCAGACCGCACCGACCCCGCTACTGCCGCTGTGGACTTTGCGGCAGTCCCGGGATCTCGCCCTGTCCAACGGGGAAGACCAACTGGCGGTGATGTCCGTGATCGCCCTCACCGACATCCTGCACGGGCTCGACAGATGGGAGGAGGCCATCGAGGAGATGACCACCACCCTGCCGGCCGCCGCCCGACTCAACGACAGTGGGCAGGCGGAGATGCGGCTGCGCGACCGGATCGCGGTGTCCCAGGCCGATGCCGGGGACCCGGCCGCGCTCGACACCCTGGCCCAGAACATGGAGCTGGCCTCCGACACCGGACAGCGGCTCTACGTCCAGGAGTCGATCAACCGGGTGCTGTCCACCTTCGGCAGACTCGACGAATGCCTCGAGGGGTGCCGCAAAGCATCCCGGATGGTCCTTTCCCTCGACGACCCGTCCTCTGCCGCAGCGCAGCTCGCCCAGGGTGCCAACTACGCCATGTCCGCCGAGCAGCCGGACTCCACGGACCGGGCCATCGAGATCCTCACCGAGGCGCAGGACGTCCCGGGGATCCCGGGTGAGCAGGCCGCCCACTACTGCCGGGTGATCGCCGATCTCTACGAGGATGCCGGGAAGTCCCGAAAGGCGAGGAAGTGGCGATCCCGGGCGGACTCGCTCGACCGTGGCTAGTTCGGCTGAACTCCTTGTCGCGTCACAGCGGCCCGAGATACCGCCCCGCCTCCGCGCCGAGTACGCCGTAGTGTCCGGCGGCGTCCGGGTCGGAGGAGATCGAGACCTGGGCTGTCATCCGGTCGCCGAACTCCTGACTGGCCCGGTGGAACTGCATGTCGATGTCGACCATGTCACGCTCGTGCGGGTCGAGGCTTCCGCGGTTCCGGGCGTCCTCCACCACCCTGTCCATTACACCTGGATCGAAGTCCAGTAGTCGCGGACCATCCGGCTGCCAGGTGACGTCCCGCGAGCTGATCTTCACGAAACCACCGGGGTGCCAGGCCATGCTGTGATGTCGACCGTCACCTTCCACGACCATGGTGGTTGTGCCACCCCGGGAGTCAACGGCCGAATCGTACCTCTCCAGATACAGTGTCGCAGGATCAATCCCGGCAGCCTCCAGCGCAGGGAGGGCTCGGCGGAGGTTCGCCTCAATGTCCGCCACCCCGTGGATCCCTGCGGGGAAGACACCGGCCCCGTCGGTCGCGACATCCATGTCGCTCATGTTGGAATCCGGGTCCGCGCGGAGCTCCACCGTGATCTCCGGTAGTCGCTCCCGTGCTCCGACAATCCGCTTCTCCCCCGCACCGTCGAACACCACACCCTCGTCAACCTTCCTGATCTCCACACCCAACAACGTCAGGCGATCGTCGATCGCCCGGCCCTGGGCGAGTGCCTCCTCCGCCACGGTGGTGAGGTTCGCCGACACATCGGCGGCGTCGAAGGCCTCCCGGCTGGACTGGGACGTATCCACGGTATTGGCCTCACCCCAGTCGCTGTGCCCGGTGCTGGACTGGTAGATCGTCCCGTCCTCCCCGATGAACCGGATAGATGCCTTGCGGTACACGAAATCACTGACACTGAAATGCAGGATGCGGCTGGCACCGTCCTCCGTCGTCCTGTTGGCGAAGGCCACGGCGGTCTCCCAGTACTCGATCAGCGACAACCCCTCACCCAGTTCGTCGTCATCCCCGTCTGCCGAGTACGTGGAATTGTTGGCCTCGGAAGCCATCGACACAATTCCAGGCACACCCGCCGACAAGCCGCCGACCGCCACACCGATCACCGCACCGGTGGCCACCGCCCCCGGTGGGCCGAGCCCAGCTCCGGATGGCGACGCGCCAGAGACGGAAACATCCACACCGCCCCGGCCTCGCCCAGACCCGCGAGCGAATAGCCGGCGATCCGCACCGGGCCTTCGGGCAGCATCGGGGACGCCATCAGCAGCACGATGATCGCAGCCGTCCAGCCGATGATGATCAGCCAGGTGCGCTCCGGTGTCCTCTCCTCATTCACACCCCAATAGTAAGCCAAGCGCACATCCCCAGGGGGGTACGGTAAATTCAGACCTATGGCGCACACCACCCCCGGTCGCACGACCACACTGCTTGCCGAGGCCGCGGCAGTCATCGGCGTCGTCGGGCTGTTCTTCCTCGCCCCGGTCTCCACCTCACTGGCCGTCATGGGCGGTGGGGTCTTCGGTGCCGGACTGCTGGTCTTCCTCGTCATGCGCCACACTGAGAAAGCCCCGGAGGTGGCCCCCACCCCGGCCGCCCGCCAGGTCTCCAGCACGTCACGGCCCACACCACGCCCCTCGGCCCGGCCAAGCACAACAACGAGCACCAGGTCCGCCGAAACGACCAGCGACTCCGCGGCGGTCACAGCGTCCGATCTCGTCACCCGGTGGGACACCGCCACGACCGGGCACGACGATGTCCTGGAACGCTACGCCGCCTGGGAACTCGACCCCGAGATGCTGCTGCGCTTCCCCGCCTTCTGGGACCTGTCACTGCAGGTGAACCAGGACTTCCACAATGCCATGGAACGAGCCACCCAGCTACGCACCACCACGGTGCCCGGCGGCACGAGCACACCCCTCACGAAGGCCATCGACGACTACGACACGGCCGTCAACACCCTGACCCGGACCTGGAAGATCGCTGAGCAGAACGCCCGACGCACTGGCCTGGACAACCTCTCCGACCAGCTGCGCGGAGATGCCGACCGGGCACTGAAGCTGATCCGGCACGCCGACCAGGCCGCCACCCGGCAGGAGGAGGCGTCCTACCTCGACCAGGCCACCAAACTGCTGCACCGGCTGTCGGACCGGGGGATCATCCCGCCGCACACCAAGGTCGAGGTCGCCATCGAGGAACGCAGTGTGCGCGCCCCGAAGCCCGTGTCTGACCAGACGTGATGTGCCAGAGTCCCTCGTTTCACCGGGACACACCGTAGGGTGTTACGAGTAACCCGACCAACCCTGCCCACGGGATACACACAGGAAAGCCTGTGACGGTCCCGAGGCAGAGAACGGAAAGGCCCCGTGCCGCATACGCCGGAGAACGACCCTGATGGTCATCAAGACGGTTTCCTGAACTCCGCCTCACACCGTGATGTCGGGGTCTACCCCGACGACATGCACCCCGGACTGGTGCCCGGTATCAGCGTCGATGAGCAACGCAACCGCTTCGGTCTGGACAAGATCGTGTTCAGCATCACCGCGGTGCTGATCGTCTCGTTCATCACCTGGGGCGTCACCAACCCCGATTCCGTCTCCGACGTCTCCTCGACCATGTTCTCCTGGGCAATGGAGAACACCGGATGGCTGCTGAACTTCGTGATGGCAGTCGCCCTGATCGTGATGATCTACCTGGCGTTCTCCCGCTTCGGGCAGATCAAGCTCGGCAAGGACGACGAGGAGCCCGAATTCTCCCGGTTCTCTTGGGTCGCGATGATGTTCGGTGCCGGCATCGGCGTGGGCATCTTCTTCTTCGGCCCCTCCGAACCGCTCTGGTACTACATGTCCCCGCCGCCGCACACCGTGGAGGCCGACACTCCCGAGGCCGTCCACCAGGCGATGGCCCAGTCTCACTTCCACTGGGGCCTGTCCCCCTGGGCGCTCTACGCCCTGGTCGGCGGCGCACTGGCCTACAGCACCTACCGGCGTGGCCGGGTGTCCCTGCTGTCCTCGGTGTTCCGAACCCTGTTCGGTGAGAGCCAGACCAATGGCTTCGCCGGACGCCTCGTCGACATCATGGCGATCATCGCCACCCTCTTCGGCACCGCGGCGACGCTGGG
This sequence comes from Candidatus Corynebacterium faecigallinarum, assembly GCF_052264515.1. Classification (NCBI taxonomy): domain Bacteria; kingdom Bacillati; phylum Actinomycetota; class Actinomycetes; order Mycobacteriales; family Corynebacteriaceae; genus Corynebacterium; species Candidatus Corynebacterium faecigallinarum. Next base: position 55,290 of record NZ_JBQQOC010000012.1, on the reverse strand, counting down.
CCTGTCCGCCATCCAGATCGGTACCGGTGTCGAGATCGTCTCCGGCATCGGCACTCTCGGCAACAACGCCCTGATCGTGGTCATCGCCGTGCTGACCCTGGCGTTCATCATCAGTGCCGTCGCCGGTGTCGCCCGCGGTATCCGGTACCTGTCGAACCTCAACATCACCCTCACCCTGGGGCTCGTCCTTTTCGTCTTTCTCGCCGGACCGACCCTGTTCCTGCTCAACCTCATCCCCTCCGGTATCGCGTCCTACGCCTCCGGGCTGATCGACATGATGGGCAAATCGCTGTCCTGGGGCCAGGACACCGTGGACTTCCAGGCCTCGTGGACCGCGTTCTACTGGGCCTGGTGGATCGCCTGGACCCCGTTCGTGGGTATGTTCATCGCCCGCATCTCCCGCGGCCGAACCCTCCGCGAGTTCGCGACCGTCACCACGCTGGTCCCCACCGCTATCCTCATCCTGGCCTTCACCATCTTCGGCGGTACCTCGATCAGTCAGCACCAGGACAGTGCCGAGGGCATGGACGGCGACGGCTCCTCCGAGCAGATCCTGTTCTCCATGTTCGACAACCTGCCGGGTGGGGCAATCACCCCGTTCATCATCATCTTCGTGCTGGCCGTCTTCTTCGTCACTTCCGCGGACTCCGCCTCCCTGGTGATGGGCACCCTGTCGGAGAAGGGCAACCCGTCCCCCCGCAAGCTGGTCGTGGTGTTCTGGGGCCTGTGCATGGTGGGTATCGCCGTGGTCATGCTGCTCACCGGTGGCGAGGACGCCTTGACCGGGCTGCAGAACCTCACCATCCTCATCGCCATCCCGTTCTCGGTTGTGCTGCTGGTGCTGATCGTGGCGTTCCTGCGGGATCTGGCGAACGACCCGGCGGCGATTCGTCGGACCTACGCCCGCACCGCAATCCAGAACGCCGTGGTCAAGGGCCTGGAGGAGCACGGGGACGACTTCGAGCTGTCCATCGCCCGCTCTGCCGAGGGTGAGGGAGCCGGTGCCGACTTCGACTCCACCGCAGACAAGGTCACCGAGTGGTACCAGCGCACCGACGAGGACGGCAACGACGTCGGCTACGACTACGATTCCGGTGAATGGGCCGACGGCTGGACCCCCAAGGAAGGTCGCGCCGACCACGTCGGTTACGAAGATGCCGACGGTGACCCCGAGACCCCGGAGCGCAACAAGGATTAACTGGTTGACGGACCAGGAGCGGATGTCCGCTACTGCAGTTTCACCGTCAGCAGTGAGAGCAACAGGTCGTGCAACGGGGTCTCCACACCGGCACGGTCGCCTGCCCTGACCACCGCGCCGAGCTGGGAGTCAAGCTCACCGGGATTGCCGTCGGCGATGTCACGCTGCATCGAGCTGGTCGCCTCCGCCGACTGTTCGTCGGTGAAACGCATATTGTTCTCCACCGTGTCCTCCGGCAGGTCCACCCCACTGGCCCGCGCCGTCCGGTGGACCTCCTGCATCAGTGCGATCAGGTCGCCGCGCATCATGGTCCGCAGTACGCCCAGTGGTTGATCGGCGACAGCACCCAGCGCCCCGAAACACGTGACGAACATTGCCTTGGTCCAGATGTCGGTCCAGACGTCCCCCTCGACGATCGCGTCGATGTCCGCATCCTCCAGTGCCTGGGCGAACCGGCCGAGGGTGGCATCCGGCGCTCCGTCCTGCTGCCCATCCCATGTCCCGACGGTGTAACTGCGCACCCCACCCTCGAAGCGCACCTCCGCCAGGCCGGTGTGGATGTAGAAACCACGCACCACGCCGGGCCATGTGCGCTGCTCACCGACGATGTCGGCGACCAACTGGTGGGCCTCCACAGAGTTCTGCGTCGTGGCGATCACCGGCTCACCCGGGATAGCTCCGATCAGGGCCTCGATCTGCGCGCGCCGTTCCTCCAGTGTCTCCCCTGTGGCTTTCACCGCCAACAGGACAACGTCCTGCCCCGCCAACTCCTCAGGAGCACCGACCCCGGTGACCGGCACCGGGGCCTCGTCGAGCACCCCGCCGGTGACTGTGAGACCGGTCGCGCGGATCTGCTCCAGCGCCGCACCGCGGGCCAGAACGGTGACCTCGTGGCCGGCACGTGCCAGCGATGCGCCGAAGAAAGTGCCGACTGCGCCAGCGCCGATGATTCCGATTCTCATACCGACCATCCTAGATCCGACGTAACCCGGTACGATGAACTGCCATGAACTCCACTGGAACCGAACGTGAGATCCTCACCTACGACCTCTTCGGCCACGCGATCAAGGACCTGGCCCAGACGATCGTCGACGACTACAAGCCTGACCTGATCCTCTCCATCGCACGCGGCGGACTGCTCATCGGCGGAGCGCTCGGCTACGCGATGGGTGTGAAGAACGTCTCCGTGATCAACGTGGAGTTCTACACCGGCATTGGCGAGACCCTCGAAGCACCGGTGATGCTGCCCCCGACCCCGGAGGCCGTCGATCTGTCCGGCATGAAGGTCCTCATCGCCGATGACGTCGCCGACTCCGGCAAGACCCTGGAGCTGGTGCAGGAATACTGTGCCGCGACCGTGGCCGAGTCCCGCACCGCGGTGATCTACCACAAGCCCCGCTCCATCATCACCCCGGACTACGTGTGGAAGAAGACCGACCAGTGGATCGACTTCCCCTGGTCAGACTTCCCGGTGATCACCCCGTCCGGCACCGCCACCGGCGGCGACGCCAGCTGATTCGCACAGCTGATCATCCCTGGGGCGCACCTAGCCGCGACTGTCGCGTGCCGCCTCCAGCTCAGCAGCGAGTCCGACCAGGGTCTCCTCGGAGTTGTCCGGTCCCACCAGCTGCACCGACAGCGGCAGGCCGTCCTGACCGGTGCCGACGGGGACGGCGGCGGCCGGGAACCCGGTGACGTTCCACATCGCCGTGTAGGCTACCGGCCCTGAGGCCGCCAGCAGCGAACGCACCGCCCCACGTCCGGTGATGGCGTCCGCCTTGCCGGGACGCCCCGGCACCGTAGGGGTCAGCAGGACGTCCACCTGCTCGAAGGTCCTGCCCATCGCACGGGCGATTGACTTCCCCCTGCGCTCTGCCACGCGTCGTACCGGCTCGCGTGCCCAGGCACCCATCAACGCGACCGTGCGTGTCCGGCGCTCCAGCTTCTCCGGGTGCTCCACCCCGCGCTTCTCGGTACGAATCCCGGCGAAGAACTGGGGGATGAACGCGAGCGTCGGATCCGGGTACGACGAGGACGGGTCGACCTTCACCACAGTGTGCCCGAGGGCTCTGAGTTGATCTGCAGCGTGCTCGACTGCCTCCTCGTGCTCCGGGTGCAACGGGGCCGTCTTCGCAGGTGCCTTCAGCACCACCCCGACGCGCAGTCGTGGACGGTCGGACGCTCCGGCAACCGCGTCCGCCAGCGACCCGATGGGGTCCGCGGTGTAGGCGTCGGTGTCGCTGTTTCCTGCGATGACGTCGTAGACCAGGGCGGAATCCCGCACACTCCTGGTCAGCGGGCCGGAGGTTCCCAGCGCATGCCACAGATGCGGGTACGGGGCCGCGGAAACCCGACCACGTTGGGGCTTCAGGCCGAACAACCCGCAGTGTGCCGCCGGGATGCGAATGGATCCGCCGCCGTCACCGCCGATGGCCAGCGGGACGAGACCAGCGGCGACCGCGGCCGCCGATCCGCCGCTGGAACCGCCGGGGGTACGGGTCTGGTCGTGGGGATTGCGGGTGACCCCGTAGCCGGTCGTGTCGGTGAACGGCCACGCCCCGAACTCGGGCATGCGGGTGGTTCCGATGATCACTGCACCGGCGTCGCGCAGCCGGGAGACAACCTGGCTGTCCTGTGCTGCCGGGATCGTGTTCGCCCTGGTTCCGAAGGTGGTGACGACACCGGCGACATGCATCTCCTCCTTGATGGCGACCGGGACACCGTGCAACGGGCCCCGGTCCTGCGGTGCCAGCTGGTCGAGCTGATGTGCGGTGACAAGGGCCTCCTCGGCGAGGACGGTCGCGAAGGCATTGAGTTGCCGGTCGTACCGGGAGATCCGGTACAGCGCGGCGCGGATCCCCTGGACCGCTCCCCCGCCTGTACGGTTCCCGTCTGCGTCGGAGCTGTCAGGGCCGCCGCTGTCGGTGCATTCAACCACCCGCTCCCGCCACTCGTAGGCATCGAGGGTGTGCCAGGGTGCGTTGGACTCGTTGGGGTTGATCTGGTGGCGTTGTCCCATGCCCCGAGCCTAGTTGGCGCGACGGCAGCGCGGGTGGAAGGTGACCGCCCGTCAGAGCTTGGCCAGCGCCTCGCCGACGCGCTTACCGCTGTGGATGCAGCCGCCGAGGAAGGTCCCCTCCAGCGCATTCTGGCCGTGCATGCCGCCGCCACCGAACCCGGCGACTTCACCGGCGGCGTACAGACCGGGCAGCACCGAACCGTCGGAATGCAGGCAGCGGCCCGACAGGTCGGTCTCGATACCGCCGAGGGTCTTGCGGGTCAGGATCCGCAGCCGTACGGCGATCAGCGGGCCGTGCTTCGGGTCCAGGATCTTGTGTGGTCCCGCCGTCCGGACGATCTTGTCGCCGAGGAAGTTGCGGGCCGTCCCGATGTAGTTGACCTGGGCGTCCTTGGAGAACTTGTTGTCGAGCTGGCTGTCACGGTCCTCGACCTGGGCTCGCAGGTGCCCGGCATCGATCAGCGGCGCGCCGGACCCATCGCCCGAGTTTCCTGAGGCCCCGGTCAACTCGTTCATCTTCTCCACCAGGGTGTCCAGGTCATCGGCGATGACCCAGTCCTCACCGTGGTCCATGAAGTTCTGCACCGCCACATGGGTGCCGGGGCCGACCTTGCCGGCGAGCTTCTTGAAGGACTTGTCGGTCAGGTCCGGGTTCTGCTCGGAGCCGGAGAAGATGTACTCCTTGTCGGCGATGGTCTGGTCCAGCACGAACCAGCTGTAGCCGTGACCGGTGTGTCCGATGTGGGACAGGGAGCCGAGGTTGTCGGCACCGGGGAAGAGGTTGGTCGGCAGCCGGTCGCCGGCGGCGTCGAACCACATGGAGCTCGGGCCGGGGATGATGCGGATACCGTGGTTGGGCCACACCGGATCCCAGTTGAACATGCCCTCGGTGTAGTGCCACATCCGGTCGGTGTTCACGGTGGAGGCACCGGCGGACTCCGAGATGCCGATCATGCGGCCGTCCACGTGAGCGGGCACGCCGGTGACCATGTCCTCGGGGCACCCACCCCACCGCTCGGTGGGCCAGGAGCGTCGTACGAGGTCAAGGTTTCCGCCGATGCCACCACTGGTCACCGCCACCGCGTCTGCACGGTACTCGAAGGTGTCGACGACCTCGCGCGGCGAGGCGACACCGCGCCCCAGCTCATCGCAGGCAGAGAGGACACTGCCGCGCACACCGACGACTCTGTCTTTACCGTCCTCCCCGGGCTCGACGATGAGTTCGTCGACCTGGTGGCGGAAGGCGAAAGTCACCCGTCCTTCCTTCTCGGCCTGCAGCAGCGGCTCGCGGAAGACCCTGACGACCTCGGGGCCGGTGCCCCAGCTCAGGTGGAACCGTGGCACGGAGTTGCCGTGGCCGGAGGCGTCGCCGCTGCCGCGCTCAGCCCACCCGATCGTCGGCAGCACGTTCAGCCCGAGGGCCTTCATGTAGTCGCGCTTCTCGGTGGCGGCGAAGCGGACGTACTCACGTCCCCACTGCGCCGGCCAGTAGTCATTGCCCCCGGGAGTGGTGTCCTCGAACTGGGCGGAGTTGGACCAGTCTCGCCAGGCGAGCTCCTCGGAGTCCTTGACCCCCATCAGCTTCTGTTCAGGGCTGTCGACGTAGAACAGGCCCCCGAGGGACCAGAATGCCTGGCCACCGAGGTTGGACCGGTTCTCCTGGTCAAGGACCAGGACTTTCTTCCCTGCCTTCTGTGCCTCGTAGGCGGCGACGAGTCCGGACAGTCCGGCGCCGACGATGATTGCTGTGTGGTGTGCGTTGTCTCCCATGAGAAAGCAGTCTAACGACCTCGTCGGCCCGGCGGCTCAGAACCGACGCAGCACGTACTGCTGGCAGTCGATGGCCCCCACGGTCGCCAGGGCCTGGTGCAGTGCGAGTTGGTAGTCCCAGAGCCGCCGGTAGACGTGGTCGTATCCGGCGGCAGCAGCAGCCCGCTCCCGGGCTCCGAACGCCGAACGCCACAGCCCCAGGGTCAGCGCATAGTGCGAGCCCATCCGGTTGCGGGCGGTCAGCTGCAGTCCCGCCCGGTTCGCCTGGGCGGTCACATGGGACACCGTCGGATAGTTCAGGGCCGGCCAGATGTAGGCCCGCACCACGTCCAGGCTCTCGGCGACGATTTCCGGGGCGACCGGGTCCACCGGGTCGGACGCACCGGCCGCGGCACCGCCGGACGTATCGTCCTGCTCACCGGGGGTCGAGGTGATCGTCTGGATCATCGCGACACCGTCACCGGCGAGCATGCGTTCCACCGCCCGCAGGAAGTGGAAGGTACCGTCGTCGCCGAGCACCTCCATGCGCTCGACACTGAACACCGCATCGTAGGTGCCCGACCACTGTCGCGGCGACGGCACCGGTCCCCGGATGGTCTGCACCCGCACCGCACCGCCGACACCGGCGTCATGGGCACGCTCACGCACCGTCGCAGCATGCTCGACATCCGAGGTCAACACGTCGACATGCGCGCCCCGCCGGGCCGCCAACACCGGCAGAGCCCCGCCGGACGAGGGCATCTCCAGCACCCGGGACCCTGGCCCGACCTGCGCCTCGTCCAGCATCGCGTTGATCCGGTAGAGCTGCGCGGAGTCGATGTCGCTGCGCTCGACCTGGCCCGGATCGTCCGGCGCGTCGAAATGCCGGACGACGACCGGGGCGCTCTCACCACCCTGGGTGGGGTTCTGCACCTCCGAGGACCGGGTACCGGAGGCGAACAACGCCGAACCGGTCGCGCGGGTCTCGCCGGTGTAGATGTCGACCAGGGCGTCCGGAAGCTCACCGGAGCGGACCTGACCACTGACCCGCCGCCGACGCTTCGACAGCGCCCGCCCCAGTCCGCCTTCCAGCGGTTGCGACAGCAGCACCCCGAGCACCTCGGGCAGGGGGTCGGCGGTCCACTCTCCTGCCATGTACCCCTCGGCCAACCCCAACCAGCCGCCATCCACGATCCGGTCCAGGACCTGTCCGTCCTCCACCACGAAGCGCGGTGTGGCCCCCGGGGTCAAGGACACCCCGTGGTCCAGGGTCAGTTTCTCAAGTCGTTCCTGCAGGTGGGTGGCGCGGCGACCGAGGAAGGGCGCATCGGGCGTGCGGCTGATCCCCGGCCACCGCTCGGGGTCCACGTAACCGTTTGCTGACACCGGCCACTCCTTAACACTGTCGCTACCGTCACTACCGTCGCTAGTATCGTCACTGGCACTTACTATCGCTGACGAACCTACCGTGCATCAGGGTGCCCGATCCGTACTCCAACGTGTCCGATCGGCCCCTGTCACAGGCCCCCGATCCCCCCATTCCCAGGAGGAACCGGAAACACCATGTCCGATACACCACCCAGCCACTGCCCACGTGATGAGTAATGCGACTACAACCACTACTATGGATTCCAGGTCCGACGTGACCGGAAGGTCCGTCGGCAGACGACACTACACCGGACGACACCGGATCAGCCCGGACAACACGGGCGAAGAACGCAGAATGAGCACACCAGCCGCACCGCACACGGAACACGGTGGGCGCTGCAGAACCAGGAGATAGCGCACTATGACCCCCACCCCGACTCGCCCCTCGGGCCGCCACCACGTCGTCATCATCGGCGGCGGATTCGGCGGATTGTTTGCCGCCCAGAAGTTCGCCGGCGCCGACGTGGACGTCACCCTGATCGACCGCACCAACCACCACCTGTTCCAGCCGCTGCTGTACCAGGTGGCCACCGGTGTGCTGTCCTCCGGTGAGATCGCCCCGACCATCCGGCAGATCTTGCGCAAGCAGCGCAACGCCCGGGTTATCAAGGCCGAGGTGCGCGATGTCAACGTCGCCGAGAAGACCGTCACCGGTGACCTCGGCGGCAAGGATGTCGTCCTGTCCTACGACTCGCTCATCGTCGCCGCCGGCGCCGGCCAGTCCTATTTCGGCAACGACCACTTCGCCGAGTTCGCCCCCGGCATGAAGAGCATCGACGATGCCCTGGAGCTGCGCGCGCGCATCACCGGCGCCTTCGAGCGTGCCGAGATCACCGAGGACCCGGAGGAGAAGAAGCGACTGCTGACCTTCGTCGTCGTCGGCGCCGGCCCGACCGGTGTGGAGCTGGCCGGCCAGCTCGCCGAGATGGCCCACCGCACCCTGCGCAACGAGTTCCGCCGCACCGACACCGAGCAGACCCGCATCCTGCTGGTCGACGGTGGCCCCCAGGTCCTGCCGCCCTTCGGCAAGAAGCTCGGCCGCAAGGCCCACAAGACGCTGAACAAGCTCGGCGTCGAGGTCGTCACCGACTCGCTGGTCACCAACGTCGACAAGAACGGCGTGACCTGGAAGAACATGAAGACCGAGGAGGAGACCAGCGTCGCCGCATACTGCAAGATCTGGTCCGCCGGTGTGGCCGCCAGCCCGCTGGGCAAGCACATCGCCGACCAGATCGACGGTGTCGAGGCCGACCGCGCCGGTCGCGTCCCGGTGAACAGCGATCTCTCCGTGGGCGACCACAAGGAGATCTTCATCGTCGGTGACATGATGAGCTACGACAAGCTGCCCGGCCTGGCCCAGGTGGCCATCCAGGGTGGCGTGCACGCCGCCTCGATCATCATCAACGAGGTCGAGAGCGGTGCCGGCGAGCGCCCGGCCTTCGAGTACTTCGACAAGGGCACCATGGCCATCGTCTCGCGTTTCAACGCGGTGGTGAAGCTGGGCAAGACCGAGATCTCGGGCTTCCCGGGTTGGCTGATGTGGCTGGGGGTCCACCTGATGTTCATGGTGGGCTTCCGCAACCGCTTCGTCGCCGCCTACAGCTGGGGCATGAACACCGTGTCGCCGAACCGCTGGCACCTGGTGGCCACCCGCCAGCAGCTGCACGCCCGCAACGCCTTCTCCAAGCTGCGCGCTCTCGAGGATGAGGCCGACGTCCGCTCCATCGAGGTCCGCGACAACCTGAAGTTCGGCGAGGGCCGCGACGTCAAGACTGTCTCCGACTAGTCTGTTCCTGCCTCCAGCCAGCACCTGCAGTACCCAACGACACGGGGTGCGCTGCACCGGTCCCACCGGTCACGCGCTGAGATCACACCCGCCGAACCTGCTCTAGTTCACACTAGCGAAGGGATTGTCCATGGCATCCACACTTGCCCACGCTTTCACCGCCGCCCAGGCGGAGTTCTCCCGGGCCGCCCCCTTGGTCCAGTGCCTGACCAACATCGTGGTCCCCCAGATCACGGCCAATGCCCTCCTTGCCGCCGGGGCGTCCCCGGCAATGGTGGACACCCCCGAGGAAGCGTCAGACTTCGCCGCCATCGCCTCCGGGGTCCTGGTCAACACCGGCAGCCCCACCGCCGCCCAGTACACCGCCATGCGCGAAGCCGTCCGCGGTGCCACCGCCAACGACACCCCGTGGGTGCTTGACCCGGTGGCCTGCGGTGGACCTGCTGCCCGCACCGGTTTCGCCCGTGACATCGTCGCCCACCGCCCTGCCGCTGTCCGGGGCAATGCCTCCGAGATCATCGCCTTGTCGGGGGTTTCCGCCGGTGGCCGTGGTGTCGACTCCACCGACGAGGTCGCCGCCGCTCTCGACGCCGCCCGTGACCTCGCCGCCCGCACCGGTGCGGTGGTGGCGGTTTCCGGCCCCCGGGACCTCATTGTCTCCGACGACCGTGTGACGTGGCTGCACTCCGGTGACCCGATGATGCAGCGAGTCGTCGGCACCGGGTGTTCCCTGGGCGCACTGTGCGCGGCCTACCTGTCGACCTCGCTGGACCCGCACGACGCCGTTCTTGCCGCCCACGCCCACGTTGGTGCGGCAGGCAGCATCGCCGCTGCAGAATCCACCGGTCCCGGCAGCTTCGCCGTTGCCTGGCTCGACGCCCTTTTCGCACTCTCCGCCCCCTCCACCCCTGAACCGGGTGGGTCCCACGACCGTCTGGACCATCTTGTCAGCGTCGAGGAGACCGGGGCGTGACCCCGGCATCAGCTGATACCCGACGACCGTCACCTGCCCCGGACTGGTCGCTGTACCTGGTCACCGACCCCGATCTCGGCGGCGGACGCGATGCGGTGCGCCCACTGGTGAGCGCCGCTGTCTCCGGTGGAGTCAGCGTGGTGCAACTGCGCGACAAACACCTGGACCTCGCCGGATTCACCGCCCGGGCGGCAGAACTTGCCGCGGCCCTGCGTCCCACCGGGGTTCCGCTGTTCCTCAACGACCGGGTCGACATCGCCGCCGAACTTGGCCTGCACCTGCACATCGGGCAGGACGACATGGACTACGCCGGGGCTCGCGCAACCCTGCCGGATACCTCGATGATCGGCCTGTCGGTCGACCGGCACGAGCAGATCGACGAGCTCCAACGCCTGGTCGGGCTCGGGGTCCGTCCGCCGGACGTCCTCGGTCTCGGCCCGGTGCACCTCACCGACACCAAGACCAATACCGGCCGCGCCCTGGGGGTGACGGGCCCCGGCAGTGTGTCCGAGCTCGCCGCCCACGCGCTGACTCTCGGTATCCCCTCGGTGGCCATCGGAGGGGTCGGCACCGGCAACGCGACCGCTTTGGCGCATACCCCCGTCGCCGGACTGTGCGTGGTCTCGGCGATCATGGCCGCCGGATCCACCAGCGCCGCCACCACGGCAGCACGACAGCTGCTCTCCCTGTTCACCTCATCGAAGGAAGCCTCATGACCAACCCCGCCCCTGCCCTGCCCCGCGTCCTCAGCATCGCCGGTACCGATCCCACCGGTGGTGCCGGGATCCAGGCCGACATCAAGTCGATCGGAGCCGCCGGAGGGTTCGCCATGAGCGTGGTGACCGCCCTGGTCGCCCAGAACACCCACGGGGTGCGGTCGATCCACACCCCGGGCACCGGTTTCCTCGTCGAACAGCTCGACGCAGTCTTCGACGACGTCACCGTCGACGCGGTCAAGATCGGGATGCTCGGCACCGCGGAGATCACCGACGTGATCGCCGACTACCTGGCCGCCCACCCCGTGCCGGTGGTTGTCGTCGACCCGGTGATGGTCGCCACCAGTGGCGACCGGTTGCTTACGGAGGACGCCGAGGCCGCACTGGTCGAACTGTGCCGGGCCGCGGACGTGATCACCCCTAACCTCGCCGAGCTGGGCGTGCTGTGCGGCTCCCCCCGGGCACAGGATCTGGACGAGGCGCTGGACCAGGGGCGTACCCTCGCCGCTGAGCTGGAGACCACCGTCATCGTCAAGGGTGGACACCTGTCCGGTCGGGGTGCCGACAATGCGGTCGTCGAGCCGGACGGCACGGTGACCGCCATCCCGGTGCCGCGGGTGGACACCAACAACACCCACGGCACCGGATGCTCCCTGTCCTCGGCCCTGGCCACCCGGCTGGCCGCCGGTGACTCCCATGCCGAGGGTCTACGCTGGGCGTCCGGCTGGCTGGCCGAGGCGATCCGTTACGCTGATGACCTGCAGGTCGGCTCCGGCAATGGCCCGGTTGACCACACCCACCGGGCACGTCGGCTGGCCGCGGCCGCCGACACCACCCCGTGGGCGCTGACCGCCGCTGTGCCGGCGGCGGTGGAGACCCCGGACCAGCTCGCCGGACTCGGTAGCGTCAGCGGGGTCACGAGCGCCGCCCGGATTCCCGCGGCCGGCCCTTGGACCCAGGCACTGTGGCAGGCCTCCACCAGCCTGCTGGACGATATCTGCGACCTGCCGTTCATCACCGACCTCGCCGCCGGTACGGTCAACACCGACGACTTCTCCTTCTACCTCGCCCAGGACGCCCTGTACCTCTCGCTGTACTCCCCGGCGCTGGCCGCCCTCGCCAGCTCCGCACCGGATCAGAACTCCGCCCTGTTCTGGACCAAGGGTGCCGCCGAGTGCCTCGAGGAGGAGGCTGAACTGCACCGCACCTGGCTCGCCGGATCCGGCGAGCCCGGCAGGGCAGACACGCCGTCCCACGTCACCGCGTCCTACACCTCCCACCTGGTGCGCTGCGTGCAGACCCGTGACCACGTGGTCGGCGCGGCGGCGGTGCTGCCGTGCTACTGGCTCTACGCGGAGGTCGGCCTGCGACTCAACGACACCTCCGACGACTCCAACCCCTACGCGGCCTGGATCGACACCTATTCCGGTGACGAGTTCACCAGCAGCGTGGAGCAGGCACTGACCCTGGTGGAGGACGCCCTGGCCGCCGCCACCCCGGCCCAGCGGGCCGAAGCCACCCGCGCCTACCTCGACGCCTCCCGCTGGGAGGTCGAGTTCTTCGCCCAGGCGGATCGCCGCCTGTCCTGAGTGCACCTTCCCCCGTATACTTTTCGGTGTGAACATGATTAAAACCTATCGGCGGGACGAGGCCGGGGCCCTGCAGTACCTCGAGTGCTGGGACCACAACTCCACCTTCTACGTCCACAAGGGCAAGGTCGGAACCAAGGGACAGTCGCTGACGCGTGTCCTCAGAGGACGTAACCGTCCCACGAGCCCCACCCTGCAGGAGAGCGTCGACTCCTTCCGGACCGAGGCCGCCGCGAAGGGGTACGCGGAGCTCGCCGACGATGACCGGGGGTGGCTCGTCCTGCAGGTCACGCTCCTCTCCGAGGATCTCAGTCATGAAGCCGACCTGCGGGTCTTCGACGAGCTTCCCGACGCCATCAACGACTACGTTGGCTGGCGCGGGGTCGGCCACTACGACGGCAACGACATCGGCGGCGGGAAGATCAACTTCTTCCTCCCGGTGGCCGACAACGAGATCGCGGTGAAGGTCGTCCGGCGTTTCCTCAAGGAGTTCGGGGCCCCACAGCCGATGCTGATCGCCACCCGCGCACCCGTGAGTTCAGACCCGGAGGCCGACTACACCGTCGCCTGGGCCCAGCGTAAGGGTGACCGGGAGTCCTTCAGCCTGTTCTAGCGTTGATCGTCAGTCGTTCCGGACGACAGTGCGCAGCTCCGTGGTCGCCAGCAACTTTCCGGACTTCGCGCTGGTGTGCTCGATCCGCCACAGCTGGCTGGTGCGGCCGGTGTGGACGGCGTGAGCGGTCGTGCGGATGACGTCACCCGGACCGGACGGGCGCAGGAAGTTGGTGGAGTTCGTGGTCCCCATCACTCCCTTGCCCCCGCTGGCGATGAACCCGGCGAAGGAACCGGCGGACTCCCCCAGTGCGGCGTAGGTACCACCGTTGGTGATGCCCCACGGCTGAACATGGTCGCCGGTCACCTCGAGTTCCAGGACAACTTCCGGTGCGAAGGCGATGTACTTCAGCCCGAGCAGTGCGTCCAACCCGCCGACCTTCGTCTCGAAGATCGTGGCCAACTCCGAGGACTCCTCCTCGGAGATCTCACCGGCACCAGCCTTGGACAGTAGCTCTGTCATCCGTGCCATCACCGTCGCCTTCTCTGCCTGGTAGGCCTTCTTCTGCTCCTCGGTGTATTCAGGCTGGGCCTCACTGTTCGCCATAGTCGGGGTCCTTTGTTTCTCAGTTGTCGTCGGTGGGGTCATCGGTGGGACGGTGCGGGCCGCTGGGTTGTCCGGCGGCCGCGTCCTGCCGTGAGTCTACCGGCGATCTCGATCGCCGGGGGTCTGAACGCCGCCACCGGTGCAGCTGTCTCAGCTGCCTGCGGTGGGTCTGCGGTAGGCATCGACGGTGGTGGTCGGCGGGGGCGGTAGTATGTGGGACCATGACTGATTCCTCCGCTCAGATCGGTGTCGTCGGCCTGGCAGTGATGGGCTCCAACATCGCCCGAAACTTCGCCAGCCACGGCCACACGGTCGCCGTGTACAACCGCACACCTGCGAAAACGGATGCCTTCGTCGCCGAGTTCGGCGAGACCGGCAGCTTCGTCCCCGCCGCCACCATCGAGGAGTTCGTCGCCTCCCTGGAGCGCCCCCGCCGCGCCCTGATCATGGTGCAGGCCGGCCTCGCCACCGATACGGTCATCGGCCAGCTGGCCGATGCCATGGAGCCCGGCGACATCATCATCGACGGCGGCAACGCCCTGTACACCGACACGATCCGTCGTGAGGCCGAGATGGCCGGGCGCGATCTTCACTTCGTTGGCGCCGGCATCTCCGGTGGCGAGGAAGGCGCACTGAACGGCCCGTCGATCATGCCCGGCGGCCCGGCGAAGTCCTATGAGTCGCTCGGCCCGCTGCTGGAGGACATCTCCGCCAAGGTCGACGGCACCCCCTGCTGCACCCACATCGGCCCTGACGGTGCCGGCCACTTCGTCAAGATGGTCCACAACGGCATCGAGTACGCCGATATGCAGGTCATCGGCGAGGCCTACCACCTGCTGCGCTACGCCGCCGGTATCGAACCCGCTGAGATCGCGGACATCTTCCGCACCTGGAACGCAGGCGACCTGGACTCCTACCTGATCGAGATCACCGCCGAGGTGCTCTCCCAGACCGACGAGTCCACCGGAAAGCCGCTGATCGACGTCATCGTCGACGCCGCAGGGCAGAAGGGCACCGGACGGTGGACGGTCAAGGCCGCCCTCGACCTCGGTATCCCCACCACCGGCATCGGTGAGGCCGTCTTCGCCCGCGCCCTGTCCGGTGCCCGCGACCAGCGTGCGGCCACCACCGGCAACCTGCCGTCGGGCGAGCTGACCTCGCTGGAGGCCCTCGGGGTGTCGAAGGAGGACTTCATCGAGGATGTCCGCCGTGCGCTCTACGCCTCCAAGCTGGTCGCCTACGCGCAGGGCTTCGACGAGATCAAGGCCGGTTCTGCCGAGCACGGCTGGAATGTCGACCCGCGTGACCTCGCCACCATCTGGCGCGGCGGCTGCATCATCCGGGCGAAGTTCCTCAACCGCATCGTGGACGCCTACAACACCGACCCGGACGTCCAGTCCCTGCTGCTCGACCCCTACTTCAAGGGCGAGGTCGAAGACCTGGTGGATTCCTGGCGCCGCGTGGTCGTCGCCTCGACCCAGCTCGGCCTGCCCATCCCGGTGTTCGCCTCCTCGCTGTCCTACTACGACTCACTGCGCGCCGAGCGCCTTCCCGCTGCCCTAATCCAGGGCCAGCGTGACTTCTTCGGCGCCCACACCTATGAGCGGACCGACCGTGATGGTCACTTCCACATCCTCTGGTCCGGCGACCGCAGCGAGGTGGAATCCTAACCCGTGTCAGGTCATTCTCAGAGCCGACGGTCCGGTGGTTCCGACCGTCGTGGCTCCGGTCAGTCCGGTTCCAACACCTCCGGTGGCTCCAGCAGTTCCCACAATTCAGGTCGGCGCGGCAACCAGGGCGGCTCCGGCCACTCAGGTCAGGGCGGACAGGGCGGCCAGAACAAGCGCCGCCGGGTCGTCCGCGGCAGCCGCGCCAACGGCGGCGATGTCGTGGGTGGCAGCTCCCGGGGCAGCGGCTCCCGCGGCGGTAGCCCGAAAGGCAGTGTGAAGGGTAGCCCGAAGACGGGCAACGCACAGTCCGGCAACGCGCCCTCCGGCGGTGCCAAGTCCGGCGGCGGCCAACAGGGCGGCGGTGCCAAGGGCAACCGCCAGCGTTCACGCTCCGGCCAGGGCCAGCGTCAGCAGGGCAACCGCCCGCAGAACCAGCGCCAGAACAACCAGCGCCAGCAGAACCAGCGTCCTGCTGCCACGGCGGTGGCCAAGGCCGCCACCGCAGCAACCGCAGCCAGTCCTGCGACAGCCGGTGTCCCGGCCGGTGTCGACACCTCGACAACCTTCGGCGACATGGGTCTGCCGGTGCCGGTGGTCCAGGAACTGACCGCCCAGGGCCTCAAGCACCCCTTCCCCATCCAGGCCGCCGCCATCCCCGATGCCCTGGCTGGCCGGGACGTCCTCGGCCGTGGGCCCACCGGCTCCGGCAAGACCTTCACCTTCGGTCTGCCAGTGATCACCCGGCTTACCGGCGGTGCTTCGGCGACCCACCGCCCGCGGGGGTTGATCCTGGTCCCGACCCGTGAGCTCGCCCAGCAGGTCGCGGGCCGACTGCGTCCGCTGGCCGAATCCGTCGGACAGCGCGTCATCGAGGTCGTCGGCGGAGTCAACATCAAACGCAACCTCAGCGCCCTGGCCCGGCCGGTGGACATCCTGGTGGCCACTCCGGGCCGCGCCGAGGACCTGTGCAACCAGAAGGCACTGGACCTCTCCGCAGTGGAGATCCTCACCCTCGACGAGGCCGACCAGATGGCAGACATGGGGTTCCTCCCCCAGGTGCGCCGACTGATCAACCGGGTCCCGGAGGACGCCCAGCACCTGTTCTTCTCCGCCACCCTCGACGGTGACATCAACGTCCTGGTCAAGCAGTACATGAACGACCCTGTCACCCACTCCACCGGTGAGGTGAAGGCCAAGGTCGACACCATGGACCACTTCCTCGGGGTCGTGGCGGACAAGCCGGCCCGCAACGACGTCGTCCTGCAGCTCGGCCGGGCATCCACCCGCACGATCATGTTCATGCGCACCAAACACACCGTGGACCGTCAGGTGAAGAAACTCGTGCGTGACGGCACACCGGCCGTCGGTCTGCACGGCAACAAGGGCCAGGGTGCCCGGACCCGTGCGGTCGACGAGTTCTCGACCGGCAAGGCCACCGTCCTGGTCGCCACCGACATCGCCGCCCGCGGTATCGACATCAAGGGCGTCGACCTGGTGGTCCACATCGACCCGCCGGCCGAGCACAAGGCCTACGTGCACCGTGCCGGACGCACCGCCCGTGGTGGAGAGTCCGGCACCGTCCTGACCCTGACCACCGCCGACACCCGGCGGGACACCGAACAGATGATGCGCAAGGCCGGGGTCACCCCGACCGAGTGGGTACTCGACAAGCACGGCATCACCGCCTACCTCGGCGAACTCGGACTGCACCGGTAACCAGACGGATCGACGATTCCCATGGACATCCTGCTCAGCATCCTCGGCCTCCTCGGCTTCGTGCTGTTGACCGCCGGCACCGGGCTGTTCGTCGCCGTGGAGTTCGCGACGACCAGCCTGGAACGCTCGACCATCGAGAAGGACGTCGCCGAGCGTGGCGACGCCGCCTCCCGCATGGTCAAGCGTGCCCACGGCAACCTGAGTTTCATGCTCTCCGGCATGCAGCTCGGCATCACCCTGACCACCCTGGCCACCGGCTACCTCGCCGAACCGATCCTGGCGAGGTTCTTCACCCCGGTGCTGGAGTTGGTGGGACTGAGCGAATCAGCCTCCGGCACGGTCGCGTTGATCCTCAGCCTGATCATCGCCACCGTGCTGTCCATGGTCTTCGGCGAGCTCGTGCCGAAGAATCTGGCGATCAGCAACCCGCTGGGAGTCGCCCGTGTGCTCACCCGGCCGGTGTGGCTGTTCAACAAGGCCTTCCACTGGTTCATCCAGGCGCTCAACGGGAAGGCGAACTTCATCGTCCGGCGCTTGGGCATCGAACCTGCCGATGAGCTGGCCTCGGCCCGTTCACCCCAGGAGCTCTCCGCCCTGGTCCGGCACTCCTCGGGCTCCGCGGGGTTCAGCTCCTCGAAGGTGCGCATCCTGGACCGCTCCCTGCGGTTCGGCGATGCCACCGCCGAGGACGTGATGACCCCGCGGTCCACCGTCGTCACGCTGGAGACCACCGACACCGCCCTGGACCTGATCCGCGAGGCCCACGAGTCCGGGCATTCGCGTTTCCCGGTGGTCAACGGTGATCTCGATGAGACGGTCGGGGTGGTCCACGTCAAGGACGCCCTGACCATCCCTGCGGCAGAGCGTGCGACCACACCGGTACGCACCCTGGCCCGGACGGTACCGACCGTGCCGACCAGCCTGGGCGGCGACGCGGTGCTCGACCTGGTGCGGTCGGCGGGCTCCCAGCTGGTGCTGGTCGCCGACGAGTATGGCGGCACCGCTGGCATCGTGTCCATCGAGGATGTCGTCGAGGAGATCCTCGGCGAGGTCTGGGACGAGCACGACAACCGTGACGAGGACACCGAGGTCCGTCGTCGTGGGCAGCTGTGGGAGATCTCCGGGTTGGTTCGCTGCGATGAGCTGGAGGACGCCTGCGGCTACATTCCGCCGGACGGCCCCTATGAAACGCTCGGTGGGCTGGTGATGTCCACCCTCGGACGTATCCCGGCCGAGGGTGACACCGT
Organism: Candidatus Corynebacterium faecigallinarum; assembly: GCF_052264515.1. Taxonomy (NCBI): domain Bacteria; kingdom Bacillati; phylum Actinomycetota; class Actinomycetes; order Mycobacteriales; family Corynebacteriaceae; genus Corynebacterium; species Candidatus Corynebacterium faecigallinarum. The sequence continues at coordinate 37,040 of NZ_JBQQOC010000012.1, read as the reverse complement.
CCTGTTGCCGGCCAGCACCACCCGCGAGGCCATCGACGTGCTGACCGCCGACACCCCGGTGCGGTGGGAGGCCACCGTGGATTCCATGGACAACCGGCGGGTCGACAAGGTGACCTTGCGCCCGGTGACCGAACCTGACACCGCCGATACCGAGGGAGGTGACCACCGTGGGTGACCTCTGGGCAATCCTCTTCGCCGTGTTTCTGCTCGCGCTCAACGCCTTCTTCGTCGGGGTCGAGTTCTCGCTGATCTCCTCGCGCCGTGACCGCGTGGAGAACCTCGCCGCGGCGGGAAATCGGCGCGCACCCAAGGTGCTCTACGCCATGGAACACCTCACGATCATGCTGGCCGGCGCCCAGTTCGGCATCACCGTGGCATCGGTGCTGCTGGGTAAGGTCGGCGAACCGGCAATCGCGCACCTCATCGAGGCGCCCTTCCACGCCATCGGGATGCCGGACGACCTGCTGCACCCGGTGTCATTCGCGATCTCCCTGCTGATAGTGACGATCCTGCACATCATCCTCGGCGAAATGGTGCCGAAGAACATTGCGCTGGCAGGTCCGGAGAAGGTGGCGACAATTCTCGTCACCCCGCACCTGTTGTTCTGCAAGCTGGCCCACCCGATCATGGTGTTCCTGAACTGGATCGCCCGCATCACGCTGCATGCCTTCGGTGTGGAGCAGCGTGATGAGCTCGACTCCACCGTGTCCCCGACCGAGCTCGCCGAGATGATCTCCGAGTCCCGGTCGGAGGGTCTGATCGACCAGGCGGAAGCCACCCGACTGTCGAAGGCCCTCGACTCGTCGAAGCGCACGCTCCGCGAGGTGCTGATCCCCTCCGACCAGGTACACACCCTCGCGATGGGCCCCAAGGGAATCACCGTGGGCCAGGTGGAGGACGCGGTGTCCGAGACCGGGTACTCCCGCTTCCCGGTGACCGGGGCCGACGGGGCCTACCTCGGCTACGTCCACGTCAAGGACGTACTGGACAACCTGCTCGACCCGGCGACCGGCCGGGATCAGCTGCTGGATCCGGAGGACGTCCGGACGTTGATCACCGTCGAGGGTGGGGCGAACTTCGACCAGGCGATGATCCAGCTCCGTCGCACCGGTTCACACATGGCCGAGGTCTTCCACGACGGGCGGATCGTCGGTGTGATCACACTGGAGGATGTCATCGAGGAACTGGTCGGCACCGTGCGCGACTGGAGCCACGACGACTGATGGTCGGGCAGGTGCCCGGGCGTAGGATTCAACGCATGGAGGGAAAGGTGACAGTGCTCAGCGCCGAACAGTGGCGCGCCCAGCAACGCAGCCACGTCGAAACGGTGGACGCTCTCACTGCCGCACACCGCGCACGGCGGTCGCAGGGTGAGCGTCACCCGGTGTGGGACTTCATGTTCACCTACTACCCCGTGAAGCCGTCTGCCCTGCGGAAGTGGAGCCCGGGACCGGGCATTGCACTGGTTCTCGACGGCGCTGCGACGGGCAGGAACAGCGATTCCATGGTTGCCGGGAATGACGGGAATGCCGGAGATCCACTGCCCGCGGGCCTGAACGGACCGTCCTACTTCCGCGTCCAGTACGACGCCCCCAGCGGCACCACCGTTGCCATACTGGACACCGAGGCCTTCGCCACCGCCCGGGGCCGGGCGGTCAGGCACATCCACCGGCTACTCACCGCCACCGCCGCCCGTCCGGCCCAGATGAACTGCTTCGGCATGCACGAGTGGGCGATGGTCTACCGCGATACCCCACGACACCCGGAACGACTCCGGTTGGGCCGCGACGCCACCGATGCCGTGGTCGAGTCATCCCGGCTGCGCTGCACCCATTTCGACGCCTACCGGTTCTTCACCTCCCCCGCCGCCCCGCGAAACTCCCTGGCTCTGACCCGCGAGTCCCAGGTGGATCTGGAGCAGCCTGGCTGCCTGCACGCCACGATGGACCTCTACAAGTGGGCGACGAAGCTCGGCCCGCTGATCCCCGGGGATCTCTGGTTGGACACCTTCCGGCTGGCCTGCGATGTCCGGGCGACCGACATGGAGGCCAGTCCCTACGATCTGGCGGACTGGGGGTTCGAACCAGTGCAGGTGGAGACCCCGGCAGGGCGTGCCGAGTACGTCCGACGGCAGCGTGATTTCGCCGACCGCGGCCGGGATCTTCGCGGAAGGATCATCTCGGTGATCGAGGATTGCTATCCTCATCTGCAACGACACTCTTCCGCCATTGTCAAGGAGACCGCCGATGTCACGACACGCAGCCACTGATTCCCCCACCCGTCTCGCCGCGTGGATCTGGGTCGTGTTGGCGGCCCTTCTCATTGCAGCCGTGGTGGTGGCGTGGACGGTCATCTCCGGCGACGACGAGGACTCCACCACCGCCGAATGCATAGACGGCGACCAGGAGTTGCTGGTCTGGGTGGATCCGGCGGCTGCGGAGATCGCAGAACAGCTGGTCGACGACTACAACGACGCTTCCCCGGTCGTGCGCGACCGATGCATCACCGCCACCTACGAGGTCCGGCCGACCGCGGATGCGGTGCGTGCCTACCGTGAGGGTATGCCTGGGGTCGCACCGGTGTGGATCCCAGCTGGTACCGGTTTCATCCCTGGTCTGTCCGGTGCCCCTGGCAGGGTACCGATCGTCGGTACCGACGACCTGGTGCACGTGGTGCCTGACGGGGCCGATGCGGCACCAGGGGCGGCTGCAGTGCCGATCGGTCCGGAGAACATGGTCTCGGTGTTGGCGGCTATCGCCGCGGTTCCCGACGACGACCCGGCGGTCGACGCGGTGGGCGCATCAGTCGGACGCTCCGCACATGAGCGCATCACACTGCAGCAGGCCGAGAATGACGGGCTGCCGTTCTACAGCTCGGCCGCATTCGCCGACGGCAACACGGTCGGCGAGGTCCAGTTCCCCCTGGTCGCGTTCGGATCGTCCCCCTCTGTCGACGAGACCGATGCGCGTATCGCCGCTGATTTCCTTGCCGTGTCCACCCCGGAGCAGGACGGGGAGGATATCACGCCGGAACCCGCGTCACCTCGACTGGCGAGGTACGCGGGACTGGACTGAGCGGCTAGGAGGACTTGCGACGGCGGCGTGCGGCCAGCTCGTCGGCGGCGGAGTCCACGACCGGCTCGGCGTCCTCCGGAGCCTGGGCAGGCTCCGACGGGAAGGCGGTGATGGTACCGCTGAGTTCCTTCATCAGGCCCGGGACGGCGATGCCGAAGACGCCCTGTCCACCGGCGAGCAGGTCGATGACCTCCTCGGGCGAACGGCACTCGTAGACGGTCTTGCCGTCGGAGACCAGGGTGATCCCGGCGAGATCGTCTACACCGAGGTTGCCGAGCTTGTCCACGGCCCGACGGATGTTCTGCAGGGAGATGCCGGTGTCCAGCAGTCCCTTGACGATCTTGAGCACCAGGATGTCACGGAAGGAGTACAGGCGCTGGGTACCGGAGCCGTGAGCGGTGCGGATGGAGGGCTGCACCAGCTTGGTGCGTGCCCAATAGTCCAGCTGGCGGTAGGTGATGCCGGCGACCTGGCAGGCGATGGTGACACGGTAGCCGACTTCCTGGTCGGGGCCGTCCACCTCGAACAGTGCGTCCTGCTGGGGCGTCTGCGTCGCGAAGTCGGCGTCTGACGCGGACTCGGCGTTCTGCCGGGAGTCGATGCGCTCCATGGGTTCTCCTGTACCTGGCGCACCTGCACGCACGCCTGTCATTCAACTGATGTCAACAGTAGACGGCTTCGGCGTGGAGTCAACCCCGCCGCGTCTAACTCTCAACTTGAGGTCGAGGGTTACTTTAACACCAATCGTCACACGACACACCTGTAACAACACGCGTGTCGTTCAGTAGCACAAGAAAATTCCCCCACGACCGCGCCAGCAGTCCCCCAGGCTCAGCGCGGCAGGTTCCCCTTGATCAACGCCGCATGCAGCGAGACCACCAACGCCGAGATCTCACGGCTCAGCTCGGCGGAACGCTCCCGGGCGTTCTCGTCCCGACCATGCGCCACCGGCTCGGCAACCCGGTTGACCAGGCCACTCTGGCGCTGCGCCTGCGTGACCAGGGTCTTGAGGTGACGGTTGTCGATACCGTACTCCCCGATCCGCGAGGCGATGCGTGCCACATCGACATCATCGACCGAGAAGAACCCGGCGGCGTCAGGGGTGAACATCCCCATCTTCACCAGCGAGGCCACGAAGGCCTCGTCCACCCCGGCCTGGGAACAGATGTCCGTGCGGGTCAGCCTGCGGACCGTCGCCTGTCGGAACTGGTCGGGGGTGACCGTGCCGGCCACCGAACGGCGGGAGTCCACCGGAGTGACCTTGCCGGAGTCCATGGCCTCCAGCTGCTCCTTGATGACCTTCAGTGGCAGGAAGCTGTCACGCTGGTTGGCCAGGATGTAGCGCAGCCGGGAGATGTCCTCCGGGGAGAACCGCCGGTAACCCGACTTGCTGCGCTGCGGGGTGATCAGCCCCTCGGACTCCAGGAAACGGATCTTGGAGACCGAGACATCAGGGAAATCAACCTGCAGCTGCTTGAGCACGTCCCCGATCGACGAGGTCGGCAATACCCTGCCCGCACGGGCGGGCGACCCCATGGCCGACCGGCCAGGGGTTCCGGAGTCTTCCGGCAGTGCGGGCATCGATGCCATCGACGACATGGATCCGGACTACGCTTCCTTGGCGCCGTTGAGGAAGACCAGACGGAACTTGCCGATCTGGACCTCGTCGCCGTTGCTCAGCACCGCGGAGTTCTTCGGCTCGCGGTTGACGTAGGTGCCGTTGAGGCTTCCGACGTCGACGACCTCGTACTGGTTACCGTTGCGGCGGAACTCCGCGTGACGGCGCGAGACGGTCACGTCATCGAGGAAGATGTCGCTGTCGGGGTGGCGGCCAGAAGCGGTGGTGTCCTGGTCGAGCAGGAAGCGCGAACCGGCGTTCGGCCCACGCTTGACCACGAGGAGCGCAGAACCTGAGGGCAGGCCCTCGACCCCGGCGGGAGAGGATTCAGCCTGCGCACCGGTCTCCATCTCCTTCAGGAGGTCGGCGCGGAAGACCGAGGTAGTCTCAACCGAGGCTTCCGGGATCCCGGTGTTGTCGCTCATGTTTCAATTCCTCCTGGAATCTATTTGCTCTGTCACTGTCGGGTGTTCGTCCCCTCCGCTGGTCGCGGATGAGAACACGGTGCGGCAGGCGGTCCGCCTGCGATTCGCTTCCATCATACTACCGGGTGAGCCGTCGGCATGGCGTAAATGCCTCGCCGTGGGGTGTGGCAGGGGGTTAGCGGAAGATCGCCGCAATCGACCCGACCACGGATCCTCCGGACGAAGACAAGGGATTGTCGTTGACCATATAGGTCCAGGTTGCGCTGGGCTTGTGCAGACCCAGGCCCTCCAGATCGGCTCCGTCGGCAGTGACGGTGACTTCGCTGAAGGTCTCCCGAGCCTTCGCCACGGCCCGCTCGGCGAGTTCGCCGAAGGCAGCGATCGACATCCGGTGGAACTCGTCGATCGGGCTTTCCCGGGCGATGGCGCGCAGGTGTATCGACTCCCTGATGTCGTCCAGGTAGGCCAGGTGCTCACTCCATTCAACGTCCAGGTGGTAGAGCATGATCTCGCGGGCGGCCTGGTGCAGGACCTCATCCTCGATACCCGCAGCCTGCAGTTGGCCGGCGCGCTCCACGTCGTGGTAGCTGAGATCCTCCCACGCCGTGTCGGTGTCCAGCACCTTGTTGCGCCGCTCGTTGACGATCTCACGCTGGTCGTTGATCAGCTTGTTGTACTTCCACGTCGTGGCGTGGATGTCGAGCATCTGTCCTTCTGCGACCCGCTGGCAGTGGTCGATGAACAGCAGTACCTTCTTCTGGGTCAGCTGTCCGTCCTCGTCGGGTTGGGCGCGCAATTCCTCACCGGAACCGCCGACGCCGACCACGTCGTCCTCCAGGGAGACGAAGAACACCGAGGATCCGGGGTCCCCCTGTCGTCCTGCGCGTCCGCGCAGCTGGTTGTCGAGACGTTGGGAACGGAAACGTCCGATGCCGACGACGTGCAGTCCGCCGAGTTCCACGACCTTGTCGTGCCCGTCGTCACCGGCGTGGTCCTCCCCTGATCCACCCAGCCGGATGTCGGTGCCACGTCCGGCCATCTGGGTCGACACGGTGACGTGACCGGCCCGCCCTGACTCGGCGACGACCCCGGCCTCGGCCTCATGGTTCTTCGCGTTCAGGACGCTGCAGTCGATACCGCGTTCCTGCAGAGCCTCGGCAATCCGCTCGGATTCCGCGATGTCCTGGGTGCCCACCAGCACCGGCTGCCCGGTCTGGTGGATCGTGGCGATGTGCTCGATCGCGGCAGTGTCGCGGTCCTCCTCGGAGACGTACACCCGGTCCTGCTCGTCGAAACGCCTGGTGGGGACGTTGGGCTCGATCACGCTGACCGACAGGTCGTAGAACTGCCGGAGCTGGTCACCGGCGGCCACCGCGGTACCGGTCATCCCGCATTTGCCCGGGTAGAGTCCCAGCAGTGCCTGGACGGTGATCTGGTCCAGGATGCGTCCACCGCCGGTGACCTGCAGTCCTTCCTTGGCTTCCACGGCCGCCTGCAGGCCGTCCGGCCAGCGCTGCAGCTCAGCCACCCGGCCGCGTGAGCCGTCGATCAGGGCGACCTTGCCGTCACGGACGATGTAGTGGACGTCGCGGGTCAGCAGGTGCTGCGCGTGCAGTGCCACATTGACCTGGGACAGCAAGGATCCCGGAGCATCTGCGTCACTGTCAGCGTCGCCATCGCTACTGTCCCTGCCACCGCCATACAGGGACTCGATGCCGAGCCCCTTCTCCACATATCGGGCGCCGGAATCGGTGAGGAAGACATTGCGTTGGTCACCAGCGACGGTGAAGTGCCGGTTCTCCTCCATGCCGCGCACGATGTCGGTGATCTGCCCGGCCGGTGCCGGTCCGGGCTCGGAACCGGCGAGCACCAGCGGGACCAGGGCCTCGTCCACCATGACCGAGTCCGCCTCGTCGATGATCGCGACGTCCGCCGGGGTGCGCACCGCATCGGCGCGGCGGGTGATCAGCTGGTCGCGAAGTACGTCGAAGCCCATCTCGTTCACCGCCCCGAATACGATGTCGCGGCGGTAGATCTCCCGGCGCTCGTCACCGTCGGCCTCCTCGGCGATCGCCCCGTGGGTCAGCCCGAAGAAGTCGAGCAGCGGGCCCATCCACTGCTCGTCACGTCCGGCGAGAAAGGAGTTGACCGTGATCACGTGCACCCGTCGACCCTGCAGGCCATAGCCAACGGCGGTCATTGCACCGGTCAGTGTCTTGCCTTCACCGGTGGCCATCTCGATGACATCGCCGACGATCATGCGCAGCGCACCCTGCAGCTGCACATCGAAGGGGCGCATGCCGATAGTCCGCTCGGCGGCTTCACGGATCGCGGCGAGCAGCTGCGGAGCATCATTGATGACGGGGGCGTCGCCGGTGGTGACGCATCCCTTGGCGATCTCGACGATCTCCTCGTCGGTGGCTGCGGCGAGCTTGTCGGCGACATTGGCCGCCTCGCCCACGATGGTCTTCGACTTCTTCTGGTTCGCCGTCGCCGACGAACCCATGGCCTTCCAGAACCAGCCGAATCCGGCCATTCTCGCCTCCGCATCGATGTTCTTCGGGCAGCCTTCGGGCAGCCTCGGATGATCTCGTCTCCCACACGGTACCCGTCTAGTGTTGTGCCCGTGGCATCACGAAGCGTCTCCTCGGTCAATGTTCAGATCCCGCGTCCGGCTTCCGACCCTGTCGCCGGTCCTGCCCCCGACACCATCACCGGCACTGTGGACCTCCCCGGCGACGTGGCCGGCCTGTCCCCCGAGGACTTCCGGGCCGCGAATGTCCCCGTGGCACTGTTCGCCCACTGCTTCACCTGCAACCGCAACGTGCCCGCGGCGTTCCGGATCTCCAAGACCCTCGCCCGGCACGGCATCGCCTGCCTACGCATCGATTTCTCCTCATTGTTGTTCTCCGAGAACCTCGCCGACCTGGAGAGCGCGGCGAGGTGGCTGGACCAGCGGCTCGCCGCACCGTCCCTGCTGGTCGGCCATTCCCTCGGCGGGGCGGCGGTACTCCAGGTCGCCCACCGTCTCGCCTCGGTGCGGGCGGCGGCCACCATCGGTGCACCGTTGCGTCCGGCGTCGGCGGCACGGACGTTGATGGAGTCGGTGGATGCTGTAGACCGGGCCGGTAGAGAAGCCCCGCAAGACGCGGCGGTGCAGGTGACGCTCACCGGACGCGAGATCACCCTTCCGACCGGTTTCTTCACCGACCTCGCCGACAACTCGGACGCCGACCGAATCACCCACGACGTCCGCGCCATCTCGGCGAACCCGGCAGACCTGCTGGTGCTGCACTCCCCGACCGACCAGACCGTCCCCGTCAGCGAGTCGCAGCGGATCTTCGACGCCGCCGGGTGGCCGAAGTCGCTGATGAGCCTGCGCGACTCCGACCACCTGCTGACCAGACGCGGCTCTGCGGTGCGGGCCGGGGAGATGATCGCCGACTGGTTCGACACGCTCGGCTGACACGCTAGGCTGTGAAGCCATGAGCAACATCACCTTCATCCCCACCGCAGACCTCGTCGACATCATCGGGGCGGACGTGCGCAGCTGCGACACCCAGTTCCGCAACCTCGGCGGCCACGTGGACTTCTGCGGCCCGATCACCACCGTCCGCTGCTTCCAGGACAACGGCCTGGTCAAGAAGATCCTGCAGGAGGACAACCCCGGCGGCGTGCTCGTCGTCGACGGTGACGCCTCGGTCCACACCGCCCTGATGGGTGACATGATCGCCGAGTTCGGTATGGAGCACGGCTGGGCCGGGGTGATCATCAACGGCGCGATCCGCGACTCCGCCGCGGTCGGCGGCATGGAGTTCGGCTGCAAGGCCCTGGGCACCAACCCCCGCAAGTCCGCCAAGGACGGCGCCGGCGAGCGCGACGTGGTCGTCAGCTTCGGCGGGGTGGACTTCACCCCGGGCCACATCGCCTACGCCGACGCCGACGGTGTGGTCGTCACCGACGCCCCGGTCGATCCGCCGGCCTAGGGCGAGCCCGGCCGGTCCCCTCGCGCTCCCGCCGACCCCCGCCGAGCAGGCGATTGGCGAAGTCGAATCCCGGTGTTGTAACCTATGCGAGGTCCAGAGATGGACCGGCGGACTGTGGCGCAGTTTGGTAGCGCACTACACTGGGGGTGTAGGGGTCGCAGGTTCAAATCCTGTCAGTCCGACCATTTTCCCACCCTTCACGGGGTGGGATTTTTTCATGTCCGGGGTGCCTACGGGGAGTAGCCTGGCGGCATGGCGAAACTCCAGCGTTCACGTAACCACCGGGTCGTAGCAGGGGTCTGCGGCGGGATCGCGGACTGGCTCGGCTGGTCGCCGAACACCGTGCGTCTCCTGTTCGTGCTGTCCTTCATCTTCCCCGGACCGCAGGCGATCTTCTACTTCGTCGCCTGGATCTTCATGCCTGCACAACGCTGAAGGACTTCTGACAGCTCAGGAGAGTGCCGGTAAAGTTGTGTGGCAGAACGTTCCTTCCGAATCCACCACACCGAGAGGACGCCATGTTCACCCGCACCACCTACTCCACGGCCCGGACCACCCCCGCCCTCCCGCCTGAGCGCCGGCACCGCAGACTGTGCCTCGCGGCGGTCGGCGTCACCGGGCTCCTGGCCCTGTCCGCCTGCAGCACGGACGAGACCACACAGGACACCACGGAGAACACCACGGAGAACACCGCCGATGCTGCAGACTCGACCGGTTCGGAGAGCACCACCGACACCGGGTCGTCGGACGTACTCGCCACGGCGTCGGTCGCCAACGCCGACGGCGAGGAGGTCGGCACCGCCGAGATCTCCGGGGCCGACGGTGCCTCCGAGCTCTCCGTCGACGTCTCCGGGCTGGAGCCGGGCATGTACGGCATGCACCTGCACGCCGTCGGCGCCTGCGAGCCCGACAGCACCGCCCCCGACGCCGATGCAGACGATCCGGAGACCGGTGACTTCCTCTCCGCCGGCGGGCACCTGGGCGCCGACGGCCACGACCACCCCGACCACGGCGGCGACCTGCCCGCCCTGCTGGTCAACGAGGACGGTTCGGGGTCGATGACGGTGACCACCGACCGGATCGATGAGGCGGAGCTGCTCGACGACGACGGTTCGGCGATCATCATCCACGAAGACGCCGACAACTACGGCAATGTGCCGGAGCGCTACGCCCCGGACGGCCCCGACGAGGACACGTTGTCGACCGGGGACGCCGGCGGCCGCCAGGCCTGCGGCGTCTTCGAGGCTGTGTGACGCCTCGTGACGCCTCACCGCCCACTGTTGACAGCTCAGCGCGCTGACCGTGAAGGTGAGGCATTGCTAATCTTCCGGGCATGACCACCACGAGAACCACCGACCCCAGCCGCCGCGTCACGACCCGCCTGCTCGCCACCCTGTTCACCGCCGGACTCGCCGGGGCCGTCCTCAGCGCCTGCGGCAGCGACGGCGGCAGCGACAGTGACGCAGACGGCTCCGCGACGTCCGGCGAGACCCGCACCGTCGACACGCTGCGCGGCGAGGTGGAGGTTCCGTCCGACCCGCAGAACGTCGTCGCCGTCGACTGGCAGCTTCCCCCGGTGCTGGTCGACCTGGGGATCACCCCCACCGGCATCTACGAGGGCTACTACGAGCAGGACGCCGCGGCGGCGCGTGCGGTGCCCGAACGCTACGTCGACGCCCTCGCCGACTCGACCCGCATCGGCAACTGGGACGCGATCGACGTGGAGACCGTCAGCTCCCTGGAACCCGACCTCATCGTCACCACCGGTGTCGGGCTGGACGACGCGCAGATTGACCGCCTCGCCGACATCGCCCCCGTCGCCCACTTCAGCAGCGAGGACGACGTGGAGTCCCAGCGCCAGCTCGCCGACATCGTCAACCGCTCCGAGGAGTTCGACGAGTTGGAGCAGGCCTTCGACGACAAGGCCGCGGCCGTCGCCGAGGAGCACGCCGACGTGCTGGCAGACTCCGCGTGGGCGTCGGTCAGCGGCAGCCAGGACAACACCTGGTTCGCCGAGGGTGGGCAGACGGCCACGGGCAGCCTGCTGCGCGCGGTCGGTGCCAAGTTCAGCGACGTCGTCGACCCCGACGGCTGGTGGGGTGACCCGCTGTCGTTGGAGAACCTCGACCAGCTCGACGACGCCACCGTTATCCTCTACCCCGCCGAACCGTCCGGCGAGGCCGCCGAGAACTCCCGCCCTCTGCTGGAGAACTCCCGTTTCCGGGCGCTGCCGGCGGTGGAGGCGGACAACCTGTTCGGCTTCACCCAGGGCGGGGCGTCCAACATCGGCTGGGCGACCGACGCCCTCGACGAGATCGACGACATCCTCTCCCAGGTCAGCGCCACGTGAGCGGACGCCACCACCGCTCCCGGGTCCTGGACAAGCAGTGGGTGACCCCGCGCATGGTGCGGCTCACCCTGGACTGCGGTGCGGACTTCGTGCCCACCGGTACCGACAGCCACGTGGCCGTCTACTTCTACCCTCCCGAGGCCCGGGTACCGGCGGAGTTCACCGCCGAGAACCTCACCGACCTGCACCGGTTCGCCTCACCGCAGGTCCGCCGCTACACGGTGCGCAACGTGTGCAACATGACGGACACCGGTACCGGTGCCGCCACGATCGACCTCGACGTCGTCGTCCACGAGCCGGCCGGCCTGGCCTCCGGGTGGGCCCGCGACGCCGTGGTCGGTGACGAGGTGCTGTGGTGGGGCCCGACCGAGGCCTGGCACCTGCCCGAGCAGACACGTGAGCTGGTGCTCGTCGCCGACGAGACGGGCCTGCCGGCGGTGGCGGAGATCCTGGCCGTCTGCCCGGACGAGGTGCGCACCCATGTTCTCGCCCTGGTCGACGACGAGCGCGACGAACCCTACCTCGCCACCACCGGACAGGAGCAACAGGCACAGCTGACATGGATCCACCGGGGCCCGGCCGCCGGCGTCGTCCCGAAGGAGTTACCCCGCGCCCTCGACAACCTCCTCGCCGCCGTGACCGCGAACGCGACCGGACCGGTGTCCCTGTGGGCGGGCGTGGAGTTCGCCGAGGCCGGCACGCTCCGCCGCCACTTCTCCGACCTGGAGAGGAGCCACTCCCACGTGACGTCGTACTGGATCCACGGCCAGGCGCAGGACGCCCGCCCCGACGCCCGCAACCGCCGGCGCAACCTCGCCAACCGGGCCGAACACCCCGACGAGGCCGCAGCACACCTCACCCCGCCTCACCCCGCGAAGTAGCTCGCCGGGGTCGTTCCGAAGTGACGGCGGAAGGCACTGGTGAACCCGTTGGTGCTGGAATAGCCCATCCGCGCGGCCACCGACGCTACCGGCACCCGGTCGGCCAGCAACGGCAACGAGCGGTACAGACGGACCTGCGCGCGCCACGCAGAGAACGTCATCCCCGTGTCGGCGAGGAAGGCGCGCTGGATCGTGCGCTCGCTGGAGTGCAGCCGGTGGGCCCACTCGTCCAGGGCGTGCGGCGCGCCGGGATCCTCCAGCACCGCCGAGGCCACCGAGCGTGCCCTCGGGTCATCGGGCATCGGCAGGTCGACGCCCACCGCGTCGGCCGGGGCGAGCACGCTGAGCAGGGTGGCGCGGGCATGGCGGGCGGCAACGTCGTCCAGGTCGTCTCTGGCGAGGTGACGCACCAGCTCCCCGGCCAGCGGGCCCATACGCAGCACGGTCAACCCCTCCCAGGCGACCTCGCACTCCTCCTCCCACAGGTAGGCGCAGAAGAGCTCTGTGCCGGCGGGGGTGCGCACGTCGTGCACCTCCTCGGCGGGGATCCACAGCGCCTGCGACGGGGCCAGGATCCACCGGCGCTCCCCGCCGGTGCCGACGAACACGGCGATCTGCCCGCGGTCGGCCCACACGATCTGGGCCTTGAGGTGACTGTGCGGCCCGAACACCAGGTCACCGGCCGGGTCGTCCTCGCCGCCGAAATGCTCCACCCAGATGCACTCACCGTCGCGCAGCCCGTACTCCGACATCAGGACGCTCCCCGTCCGATCCACGCCGCCCACAGCTCGGCGTAGCGTCCACCGGCACCGACGAGCTCCTCGTGGGTGCCGGACTCCACCACCCGTCCGTGTTCCATCACCATCACCCGGTCGGCCAGGCGCGCCTGTGACAGGCGGTGGGCGATGACCAGTGCTCCCCTGCCGCGGATCACCGCGGCGGAGGCGTCCTCCAGCTCCCGGGAGTTCGCCGACCCGGCCTCGGCGGTGGCCTCGTCGAGAACCACGTAGGACGGATCGAGCACCTGCAGGCGCACCAGCGCCAGGTGCTGCTCCTGGTGGGTGCTCAGCCGGTGGCCCGCCTCGCCGACCTCGGTGGACAGCCCGTCCGGCAGGTCGTGGACCCAGCCCGCACCGGCGGCATGCAGGGCAGCCTCGACCCGCTGCCCGGCGTCCTCCCCTGCGACGCCCAGCGTGATGTTCTGCCACACGGTGCCGGCGAAGACGTGGCTGTGCTGGGAGGCCAGGCACACCCGCGGGCGCAGGTCGGCCGGCGCCAGGGCTCCGAGGTCGACCCCGTCCAGGGTGGCGCGCCCCTCCTGCACGGGCAGTACCCCGGCGAGCAGGCGGGCGACGGTCGTCTTGCCCGCCCCCGTCGAACCGACCAGGGCGACGGACTCACCCGGCGCGACCGTCACGTCGACGTCGGTGAGCACGCGGTGCGTCCCGTCGAAGCTGTGCCCGACGCCAGCCAGGCGCAGCCCCGTCGCGTCCTGCCCCGTACCGTCCTGCGCGGTGACGTCACACCCTGCCGCACGCACCTGCGCCTGGGTCACCCCGGCCAGCCGACGCAGCGCGACCCCGGCCTCCTGCACGGTGCCGAAGGTCTGGAACACGGTGGCCACCGGGTCGAAGAGTCGGTGGTAGAGCAGGGCGGCGGCGGTCACCGCGCCGACGGTCGTCCACCCGGCGTCGACCACGACGAACCCGACGACGAGCACGGCGGCGGTGGCCACGAACTCGGCGCGGTTGTTGCGTGCGAAGAAGCGGGTCAGCATGCGCCACACCGTGTTCTCCACCCGGCGCGACTCATCGGACGCCGCGTCGAGCCGGGCGGTCTCCCGCGCGCCCCAGCCCTGGGCGGTGAGTGTCTCGCGACCGTTGGCCGCGTCGAGGAATGCGGCGGTGCGACGCCCCAGGATCTCACGCTCCTCCAGGTAGAGCGGCCCACTGCGCGGCAGGTACCAGCGCAGCGCCATCACGTAGAGCGGGATGCCCGCCAGTCCGGCGAGACCGAGCGTCCAGTGCAGGGCGAACAGGCCGGGCACGGACACCACCAGCAGGGTCCCCGCCGACAGCACCGTGGGCAGCACGAAGGCGACGGCGTTGGAGATCAACCGGGAGTCGTCGCTGACCCGGGACACCAGCTCACCCACTCCGGCCTCCTCCAGCACGCCGGCCTCGAGGTCGAGCGCATGGTCGACGGCGTCCTCACGCAGGGCACCGACGGTGGGCTGGGCGACGCGGGCGAAGAGCACCATGCCCACCCACGCCAGCGCGGCGTTGAGCACGATCGCACCACCCATGAGCGACAGGGGCAGGACCACGTCGGCCATGGAGGCCCCCGCGGCGGACAGCCGGTCGACCATCCACCCGATCATCAGCGGCGGTACCACCGCGCAGGCGCTGGACGCGAGGGCGACCAGCAGCGCCAGCGCCACGAGCCACCGGTGCGGGCGCAACCGTGCCCACAGGAAACGCCAGGCGGCACGGGCGTCGGCGGTGGGAAGAGCAGTGGGGAGTGTGGGATTCGGCTCGGCGCTCACCGGGTCACCACCTCCCGGTAGTCGGCGTCGGCACACAGTTCCCGGTGTCCCGCCACACTCACCGAACCCTCGCGCACGAACACCACGGTGTCGGCGACGGCCAGCAGGCTCGGCGCGGTGGTGACGACCACCGCCGTGCCCTGGTCACCGCCGCCGCGCAACTCACGCAACCCGTCGGCGATGCGCGCCTCGGTCACCGAGTCCACCGCCGTGGTGGGGTCCACCAGCACCCGTGCAAGGGCGCCGCCGTGCAGGGCGCGTGCCAGGGCGATGCGTTGACGTTGCCCGCCGGACAGGTTCGCCCCCTCACCGTCCACCCTGTGGTCCAGGCCGTCGGCGAACAGGTCGACGAGCTCGTCGACGCCGCTGGCGCGCAGGACGTCCTGCGACACAGTGTCCCCATCGCTACCCGTGATGTTGCTGCGTACCGTGCCCCGGAACAGGTGGGCCTCGTGCGGGGAGACGCGCAGCACGCCCGGCAGCACCGCCGGGTCGACACCCGCGACGTCCTGCCCGTCGAGGAACAGCCGGCCGCCACCGGCGGAACCCAGGGCGTCCAGCACACCCCTGCGCGCCTGCGGCGAGGCGCACACCACGGCGGTCAACGCGCCGGGTGCGCAGTGCAGCGGCTCCCCGTCGCGCGGCAGGACGGTCAGGGTGCGGTCGGCGTCCCCGCCACCCGCCGTCTCGCCGCTACCTCCGTCCCGATGCGCGACAGGTGCGTCCACCCCGTCGGTGAAGTCGGCGATACGCGCCGCCGACGCCGACGAGCGGGTATAGGACTCCACGACGTGCACGATGATGCCCAACGGGGTGGCCAGGAACGAGGTCACACCCAGCACGCCGACCATCGTGCCCACGGTCATCGCCCCGTCGACCACCCGGACGGCGCTGAATACCGCGGCGACGAGGAGCACCACACCGGTCAGCAGCACCTGGGCGCCCTCGACGCGCCCGGACGCCGCGGCGGAGTCGACCCCGGCGGTGGCCGCGGCACGGCTGCGCCGGGCGTACCAGCCGGCCGCCGTGGACT
Source organism: Candidatus Corynebacterium faecigallinarum (assembly GCF_052264515.1). Taxonomy (NCBI): domain Bacteria; kingdom Bacillati; phylum Actinomycetota; class Actinomycetes; order Mycobacteriales; family Corynebacteriaceae; genus Corynebacterium; species Candidatus Corynebacterium faecigallinarum. Next base: position 21,128 of record NZ_JBQQOC010000012.1, on the reverse strand, counting down.
CGCCGCCGATACCGCGCAGCACCTCCACCCCACGCAGGATGTCCGCGGCCGACGCCCCGGCCGCGGCGATGCCGCTCTGCTGGCTGTGGGTCGTGGCCGACAGCCGCGGCATCAACCACCGCAGGGCGAACAGGGACAGCGGGGACACCAGGACCACCGCCACCCCGACCCAGAGGTCCGCCCACAGCAGGTAGCCGGCGGAGACCAGCAGGCCGAGCACCGCCGACCCGCCCATGGCGATCTGCATGATCACGCTGCTGGCGTTGTCGCTGTCGGCCGCCGAGAGGGCGGCGACCTCGCCGGCAGGACGCTGGGGGTGCTGGGCATCACCGGTACGCGCGGGCGCGAGGGCGGCGGCGGTGACCCGGCAGCGCAGCAGGTGCTTCTGCCGGTTCATCGCGTAGGTGCCGACCCGTGAACCCCACATGAAGCCGAAGCTGAGCATGGCGAAGCAGGCTGCCAGCACCACCAGCCACAGCACCAGGGCCGAGAGGTCGGACGGCCCGACGGCCTCGTCGACGGTCGCGCCGATCACCGCCGGGACCAGCGCCTCGCCCACCGACCAGCCGGTCAGCAGGGCCGCGGCACCGAGGATCGGGCCGCGTTCCTGCCGGATGACCGTGGTCAGCAGGGACCGTCCGCCATGTCGCCTCTGTTGGGTGTCAGTATCCACCCCGACATTCTATGCCAGTCTGTGTCAGCCTTTGTCAGCGACGCATCGGGACCGCACAGTCGGCCCGGACGTCGTCACGCACCACTCCCCAACCCTGCAGACGGGCGAAGAGCAGGCAGCCCAGACAGATCCCGAGGAAACCCTCCAGGGACGCCGCGACGACGAGCAGCAGGAGCACCACGTCCGACGCCCCGGTCAGGCCCGCGACGCGCAGGCCGAGCGCGGCCGCGGAGAACACCAGGCCGATAGTCTGGGCGAACCGTTTCGGCGCCCCGCCGACCATCACCGGTTCCCCGAAGACCCGCGGGGCCAACCACCGCACGCTCAGCTGTCCGAAGGGGTCGAAACGGGGTCCGGCGAGGACCCGGAGGACGAATCCGGCCAGGAGCAGTGAACCGGCCACCAGCGCCGCGACGTCCAGCCCCGCCCGCGACAGGGCCACGGTGACCAGTGCCAGGACCACAACGAGCATCGCCGTGGTCCGCGCCGCGCGGTCGTTGACCACCGGTGGGAACCACCACAACGAGCGGATCCCGCCGGGCGGTTGCGCATTCGGCGCATTCGGCGCAGACGCCACAGCGTCCTGCCCGGCGATGAAGCCGGGGCGCTGGCGTCCCAGGCGGTTCAGTTCGGTGAGCTGCTCGTCCATGACTCCAAGAAGCTACCCCCGTCGGCTCCCGGGGGCCAGGGTTGCGCTCACCGGGAAACCGCGTACCCCCCTACTTCTACTTCTTGCGGCCGCGCTTCTCGCGCACGCGCACGGCGATGCGCACCGGCGATCCCTCGAAACCGAAGGACTCACGCAGTCGCCGCTCCAGGAACCGACGGTAGCCGTGCTCCAGGAAACCGGTGGTGAACAGCACGATCACCGGCGGCTCGGAGGATGCCTGGGTGGCGAAGAGCACCCGGGGCAGACGTCCGCCGCGCATCGGCGGCGGGGTCTGGGCGATCACCGCACGCAGCCAGGTGTTCAGCTGGCCGGTCGGGATGCGCTGATCCCAGCTGTCCAGCGCCTCGATCATCGCCGGCTCCAGCCGCTGCAGGGCACGGCCGGTCTTCGCGGAGATGTTGACCCGCCGGGCCCACGGCACGTGGGCCAGCTGCAGGTCGATCTCGCGCTCCAGGTCTTCACGCCGGTCTTCGTCGACCAGGTCCCACTTGTTGTAGGCCACCACCAGGGCACGACCGGAGTCCAGGATCATCCGCAGCACCCGCTGGTCCTGCTCGGCGATCGGCTCGGAGGCATCCACCAGGAAGATCACGACCTCGGAGGCGTCGATCGCCGCGCGGGTACGCAGTGAGGCGTAGAACTCGTGGCCGCGGGCGGTCTTGACCTTCTTGCGGATACCGGCGGTGTCCACGAAGCGCCAGGTTCGTTCGTCGAGGTCCACCACCGAGTCCACCGGGTCCACGGTGGTGCCGGCGACATTGTCGACCACCGAGCGCTCTTCGCCGGTGATCTTGTTCAGCAGCGAGGATTTGCCCACGTTCGGGCGTCCCACCAGTGCCACTCGGCGCGGCCCGGTGACCACCGACTTCTGCCGGGGCTCGTCCGGGAACGATGCCAGCACCTTGTCCATGACGTCCGCGGCACCGCGACCGTGCTGCGCAGACACCGGGAAAGGATCATCCAGGCCCAGGGACCAGAACTCGGCCATGTCCGCGAACTGCGAGTCGGAGTCGACCTTGTTGGCCACCAGCACCACCGGGATCGCGGAGCGCTGCAGTCGGCGGGCGATCAGCTCATCGGTGGAGGTGATGCCGACCTTGGTGTCCACGACGAAGACGATGACGTCGGCGGTGGCCATGGCGGTCTCCGCCTGGCGGGCGATCGCGCCGTGGATGCCCTTGGCGTCCGGGTCCCAGCCGCCGGTGTCCTGGACCCAGAACCGTCGTCCGCCCCAATCGGCAAGGTAGGAGATCCGGTCGCGGGTGACACCCGGGAAGTCCTCGACGACGGCCTCGCGGCGTCCGATGAAGCGGTTGACCAGGGTGGACTTGCCCACGTTGGGCCGTCCCACGATGGCCACGGTGCACAGTGCCTCCTGCTCGGCCTGCTCGTCGCCGAGCACGCCGAAGGCGTCCTCCACCGCGGACCAGTCGGTGTCCTCGGCATCTGCGGTGAGCAGGTCGAAGGAGTCAATGTCGGGGGTGTAGGCGGATTCTGCACCATCGACGAAGTCGTCCTCGTCGTAGTCCTCGAAGAACTCCTCCTCGGAGGAGATGTAATCCTCCTCGGCCACGATGTCGTCGAACTCGGTGTCGTCGACCGTGACCTCGCTGACCTCAGCAGCATCGTCCGATTCGCTACTGCCGGCATTGCCGTCGTTGAGCACGGTGCCGTCGGTGGTGCGGAACACCAACTCCTCCGGCTCCTCGGCGGACGCAGCATCGGACGCGCTGGCGGTGCCGGACTCCACGACGAGGCCGACGATGGTGTCCAGTACCTGGTCGACATCCATGTCACCGGTGTCGATGAGGTTGGCGTCGTTGGCAGGACGCAGCGGCGAGACCGTACGGGAGGAGTCCGCGGCGTCGCGGCGCTCCACGTCCGCCAGGACGGCGTCGAAGTCGACCTCACGGCCGGCAGAAACATCCTGGTCGTAACGGCGGCGTGCCCGGATTTCCGCACTGGCGGTCATGTAGATCTTGCAGGCAGCCTCGGGGAACACCGCGGTACCGATGTCTCGGCCCTCGACGACGCAGCGTCCGGCATCCAGCGCCAGGGAGCGCTGCAGGGCGACGAGGTTTTCACGGACCTCGGGGATCGCCGAGACCGCGGAGACGTGCTGGGTGACATCCGCACCGCGGATCTCACCGGAGACGTCCTCACCATCGAGGAGCACCTCGGTGGAGGTCGGGTCCTCGTTGACCACCAGGGGCAGGTCCGCGGTGGCGGCGATGACGGCGTCGGCGAAGTCCTCGGACTCCGGGTCGATGCCGTTGCGTAGGACATGCAGGGTGGCGACCCGGTACATCGCACCGGTGTCCAGGTACTTCGCGTCGGCGATCTGGGCCAGCCGACGGCTGACGGTGGACTTGCCGGTGCCGGACGGCCCGTCGATGGCGACGATGAAGCCGCCGCCGGGGACATTCTCGACCGCTGTGATGGCGGGGGCGGGCTGGGTGCTGCTCACAGTGGGGTTCTCCTTCATCATCACAGCTGGACGGCGTTGTAGAGGCTGGTCAGCTCGGAACGGTTCAGGGCACGCAGGGTGCCGGGCTTCTGCTCACCGAGCTGGACGGTGTGGACCTTGGTGCGCACCAGAGCCTGGACCGGGAAACCGGCCTCCTTGAGCATGCGACGCACGATGTGCTTGCGACCCTCGTGGATCTCAAGCTTGATCAGGGACTTGCCCTGCCACACGTCGATGATCTGTACGTAGTCGGCACGGGCGATGCCGTCCTCCAGGTCCACACCCTCCTTGAGCTTCTGGACCAGGGCGCGGTCGGCCTCGCCCAGCACGGTGGCCAGGTAGGTCTTGGAGATCTCGTAGCGCGGGTGCATCAGTCGGTTGGCCAGCTCACCGTCATTGGTGAGCAGCAGCAGACCCTCGGTCTGGGCGTCGAGACGTCCGACGTGGAAAAGTCGCTGACCGGCGGCGATGCGCTCGCCGACAAGATCGTAGAGACAGGGGCGACCGAACTCGTCGTGCATCGTGGAGTGGATGCCGCGCGGCTTGTTCAGCGCGAAGGTGACGATCTCCTCGTCGGCGATGACGCGGACACCGTCGACGCGGATGACGTCGTTCTCCGGGTCGACACGCATGCCCTGCGAGGTGACGATGGTGCCGTTGACCTCGACACGGCCGGCCTCGATGAGCTTCTCACTCATCCGGCGGGAGGCGACACCGGCAGCGGCGAGGACCTTCTGCAGGCGGGTCTTCTCCGCGTCCGACTTGGACGCCTTCTTCTTCTGGTTCCCCTGTGCCCCGGCCTTCTTCGGGGGCTTACGGTCCGCCACATGCTGGTGGCGGGCGGGACGCGCATTGGAGATGTAGTTCTCTGCGTCCCTGACGTTTTCGTTGCGTTCCGGTGTGCCGTCTCGGCGAGCGGGCTTGCTCACGGTATCCTCAAAATCTTTCTGATGCCGCGGTCGCGGCATGGTCGAGGGATGTTCAATTGTCTAGCCGGTCAGTGTAGCCGTTCTCCTGCCGTAAGGACACTTCGACGATGACGGATTCACCTGGTGGCCGACAGGAAACTTCTCCTCCATTTCCCATTCGGCACATGTCATCACTCTGTATTGTTCACTCCACGAAACGAGACGACACCACCTTCCCCTCCGGCGACAGCGACTGCGCCGCATGGCTGTACCGCCCCGCCTACATCGAAAGCGATGACTCCAGTCCTCGTCCGATCGTCGTCATGGCCCACGGTCTGGGAGGCGTCAAGGAGATGCGACTGGACGCTTTCGCCGAACGCTTCACTGAGGCTGGTTACCTCTGCCTCGTCTTCGACTACCGACACTTCGGGGCCAGCGGCGGCCCGCCCCGTCAGCTGCTCAGCGTCCGCCGTCAACGGGAGGACTGGAAGGCTGCGGTCACCCACGCCCGCACCATCGACGGGGCCGACCCCGAGCGCGTCATTGTGTGGGGCACCTCCTTTGGCGGCGGACACGCCATGGCAACTGCAGCCGATGACCCGAGCATCGCCGCAGCGGTGGCACAGTGCCCATTCACCTCGGGTCTGTCCTCCTCCTTGGCGATCCCGACTCTGACCGCAGCGAAGATCGGTGTCCTCGCCGTGCGTGACATCGTGGCGAACCTGCGGGGAAAGGATCCGGTCATGGTGCCCGCCTACGCCGGCCCGGGTGAGACCGCGCTGATGTCGGCCCCGGACGTCGTGGCCGGTTGCGAGGCCCTCATCCCCGACGGTTACGACCTGGACAATGCGATCACCGCCCGTTTCGCGCTCGACATCATCCGGAGCTTCCCGGGATCGCGTCTGAAGGACGTCACCTGCCCCATCCACGTCGCGGTCTGCACCCAGGATTCGGTCGCCCCTCCCGGCCCCACCACCCGCTACCTGGAGAAGGCACCCACCGCCGAGCCGGTGTTCCTCGACGAGAACCACTTCAGCATCTACGTCGGCGAGGCGTTCGAGAACAATGTCGCCCAGCAGCTGGAGTTCCTCGCCCGGCACGTCCCGGCGAACTGACCGGCCAGTCCCCGATCAGTCCAGGTCGATACCGTCGACGTCCGGCAGCAGCGGGGCAAGGTTCGGAAGCTGCTCCAGTGACTCCATCCCGAGCTGCTCCAGGAACAGGTCGGTGGTCGCGTACAGGTGGGCTCCACCGACCTCGCCGGTGACGCCGACCTCGGCGATCAACCCGCGCAGGGTGAGCGTTCGCATCACTCCGTCGCAGTTCACCCCACGGATCCCGGCGACCTGGGACCGGGTCACCGGCTGTCGGTAAGCCACCACGGCCAGCGTCTCCAACGCTGCCCGGGACAGCCGCTGCTGGGCACCGTCGAGGATCTTCGCCTCGACCACCGGCGAGTTCTCCCGTCGGGTGTAGAGCCGCCACAGCCCCTCACGTTCCCGCAGCTCGAACCCCATTCCCCGGTCGGAGAACTCGGTGGCGATCTCGGCCAGCGCGGCGGCGACGTCCTCCTCGGACTGTTCCAGCACCCTCGCGAAATCTGCCGCGCTGGTCGGCTCGTCCGCGACCAGCAGCAGCGACTCCACCTGGCTACGCACCAGGCTCACCGGATCCCGTGATGTCTCCGACATATCTTCCATCCCTTCGACTTCCCGCACTCAACTGTCAGTCCCAGTTACTTGCTGCAACCACGGCCGGGTCAACATCCAACCCGGTCCACGCCACCGACATCTCCTCCAGCGGCTCGGCCTGTTCGATGCCCACCGCCCGGGCCTTGTAGAGCTCCAGCAGGGCCAGGAAGCGTCCGATCACCGTCATCGACACATCGCAGTCGGAGATCAGGGTACTGAAACTGACCCAGGTGTCCGCCCCGGCGACACGCAGCGTGGAGAGGATATGGCCGGCCTGCTCCGGAACCGACACCGCCTGGACATGCAGGTGCGAAGTCGACACCTCGCTGGGCTTCGGACGGAACACGGCGGCGGCCATCTCGGCGAAGCTCTCCGGGGTCATTCCGATCTCCACCGGCGGCATGAGATCCACGAACTGCTCCTCCGGGGACAACTGCACCGGATAACGCCGGGCGGCGTCGCGCTGCCATTCAGCGAACAGGTCCGCCACCGACTTATAGGCCTTGTACTGGAGCAGTCGGGCGAACAGCAGGTCACGGGACTCCAGCAGCGCGAGATCCTCCTCGTTCTCCACCTCGCCGCGGGGCACCAGCCGGGCGGCCTTGAGGTCCAGCAGGGTCGAGGCGACCACAAGGAACTCGGTGACCTCGTCGAGGTCGTCCACACTGCCGGTCAGGGTGCGGGTGTAGGCGATGAACTCGTCGGTGACGGTGGCCAACGCCACCTCGGTGACGTCCATCCGGTGCGAGTGGATCAGCTGCAGCAGCAGGTCGAAGGGCCCGTCGAAGTTCGCCAGCGCAACCTGGAAGCCGGTGAGTTCGGGCTGTTCCATGGTCTCGGGCTCGTCGACCACTCCGACAGTGTCCGCCACGGTCGACCTACGACCGCTCGACGACCTCGGCCGCCAGATCAAGGTACTGCTGCGCGCCGTCGGAGGCCGGTGCCCAGCTGGTGATCGGCTCACCGGCGACCGAGGTCTCCGGGAAGCGCACCGTGCGGGTGATGACGGTGTCGAAGACCTTGTCGCCGAAGAACTCCACGACCCGGTCCATCACCTCGCGGGAGTGGTTGGTGCGCCGGTCGAACATGGTCACCAGGATCCCGAGGACCTCCAGCCGGAAGTTCAGCCGGTCGCGCACCTTCTCCACCGTGTCGGTGAGCAGCGCCAGTCCACGCAGCGCGAAGTACTCGCACTCCATCGGGATGATCACGCTGTCGGCACAGCTCAGTGCATTGACCGTGAGCAGGCCGAGGGAGGGCTGGCAGTCCACGATGATGTAGTCGTAGTCGTTCATCACCGGGCGCAGAGCACGGGCCAGTGCCTGCTCGCGGCCGACCTCGTTGACCAGCTGGATCTCCGCGGCAGACAGGTCGATGTTCGCCGGAACCACGTCGAGTCCCTCCACCGGGCTGCGGTGCAGTGCCTCGTGGATGGTGGCGGAGTGGTCGACCAACAGGTTGTAGACGGTGATGTCGAGCTCTTCGTGGTCTATGCCCAACCCGGCGGACAACGCGCCCTGCGGGTCCAGGTCGACGAGCAGCACCTTGCGACCGTACTCGGCCAGTGCGGCACCCATGTTGATGGTCGAGGTGGTCTTGCCCACCCCGCCTTTCTGGTTGCACATCGCGATGATGGTCGCCGGGCCATGACGGTCCAACGGAGCCGGGCGCGGGATCTCGCGCAGCGGTCGACCGGTCAGCCCCAGCTGGGGCTTGTCGAACAGCCCACCCTCGGCGTCAGCTGCCTCGCCCATGGCCGTGTCACGCTCCCTCCGGGTCGCTGTCGATGAATAACACGATTCAGATTATCACGGTCGTGATCACGCACGCGGGTGTGACTCCGCCCAGCTCTCCCGCAACAGGTCCGGTGAGACCTTCGTGTAGATCTGGGTGGTCGACACACTTGAATGGCCCAGCAGCTCCTGCACCACCCGCACATCCGCCCCGCCGGTGAGCAGGTGGGTGGCGAAACTGTGCCGCAGACTGTGCGGCGAGACCTCCGGCAGCCCGGCCCTCTGCGCGGCAGTGGTGATGATCTTGTGGCCGCTCTGCCTGGTCAGCCGTCCGCCACGGGCGGTGAGGAACAACGCGCTGGCGTCCGCCCCGGTGCGGCTGCGGGCAGCCAGGTCGGGACGCGCCCGTCGCAGGTAGGCGTCCACCGCCTGCAGTGCGGGATCGCCGACGGGGAGGACGCGTTCCTTGTCCCCCTTGCCTCGCACCAGCAGCGTCGCGGCCAGTTGGTCGGCGCCGTCGCCGCGGACGTGGTTGCGGACGTCAGTGCGCACATCGAGGTCGTCGAGGTCGAGGTCACAGATCTCACTGATCCGCGCCCCGGTCGAGTACAGCAGCTCCACGACCGCCCGGTCGCGCAGTTGCAGCGGGCCCGCCGCCGGACCGTCCGGGCAGGCCTCGATCAAGGCCACAACCTGGTCGACGGTCAACGCCTTGGGAAGATCGCGTCGCCCCGGTGCCAGCGGGATATCCGCCACCACGTCCGGCAGGCCACTGTTCGCGGCAGTGAAGCGGTGCAGGCCCCGGACGGCACTGAGAATCCGGGCGACGGTGGACTGGGCCAGCGGCGCCCCCCCGGTCACGGGGTGGCCTTTGCGCAGGTCCATGATGAAATCCTCGACGTCGCCGGTGGACACCGAGGTCATATCCAGTGAGCGCGACGCCAACCAGTGGAGGTAGCGGTCGATGTCCCGGGAGTAGTTGTCCAGGGTGTTGCGGCTGCGGCCGCGTTCGGTGCGAAGATGCCGGAACCAGGCGCGGGCGCGTCGCTGGTCCTCTTCGGATGCCCCCGCCGGGGCGGGTGTCGAGCTGTCCTCAGCGGACATGCTTGAGGTCCGTGCCGGCCGGCTGCCCCGGACTACGTCGCTCGATCAGTCCGGAGTGGTGGTGGTAGGTCTCGGATACATCGCGGCGGGTGCCGGCGTGCAGGTGCAGCAGGCCAGCCACGGCGATGACATTCTCGATCTTTCCGGTCTGCACCCATTGCACCGCCTCATCGACCGGCAGCCAGAGGCTGGTCATGTCCGCCTCCTCACCGCTGGCCTGCTCCAGCTCGGCGGCATCGTCGGCGGTGATGTTGCGGACATCCTCGGCGAGGAAGATGCGGCACATCTCCTCACTGATCCCCGGAGAGGTACTCACGTCCCCCAGCAGTGACCAGGTGTCCGCGGTCAGTCCGGCCTCCTCCGCCAGTTCGCGCTGCGCGGTGGCCAGGGCGTCCTCCCCCGCCATGTCCAGCAACCCGGCAGGCAGTTCCCAGAGGTAGCGTCCGACCGGCCGACGGTACTGGCGGACCAGCATGACCTCCGGCCCGGTGTCGCCCTGACGGACCGCGACAACGGCCGCGGCACCGAAATGCTCGATGACCTCCCGGTCGACCTCTCCGGTGGCGGTGGTGATCCGGTCACGACGCACCGCAATGACCGCGGTGTCCACCAGCACCTCGCTGGAGAGGGTGCGGTACAGCTCAGTCATCGTGGCGGCTCCTGGGCGATGCTCTAGCGCCCGGAGCGCTTGTTCTCGACCGCGGCGTGGATCAGGCCGGCGAACAGCGGGTGCGGGCGGGTCGGACGCGACTTGTACTCCGGGTGCGCCTGGGTGGCGACCAGGTAGGGGTGGATCTCGGTCGGGTACTCGACGAACTCGACCAGGGTTCCGTCCGGCGAGGTGCCGGAGAACTGCAGGCCGGAACCCTCGGTGATCTGCTCACGGTAAGCGTTGTTGACCTCGAAGCGGTGACGGTGGCGCTCGGAGACCTCGGTCTCGCCGTAGGCCTCGGCGACAACCGACCCCTCCGCCAAGGACGCGGGGTAGGCGCCCAGACGCATCGTGCCGCCCAGGTCGGCCTCGCCGGACACGGCGGCCTGCTGCTCGGCCATGGTGGAGATCACCGGGGCGGTGGTGTTCTCGTCGAACTCGGTGGACGAGGCGTCCTCGACACCGGCGGCACGGGCCGCCTCGATCACGGTGCACTGCAGGCCGAGGCAGATACCCAGCATCGGCACCTTGTTCTCGCGGCAGTAGGTCACCGCGGCGATCTTGCCCTCGATGCCCCGGACACCGAATCCGCCCGGGACGACGACCGCGTCGACGTCGCCGAGTGCGGCAGCCGCACCCTCCGGGGTCGCGCAGTCGTCGGCGGCAACCCAGCGGATGTCTGCCTTGTGCCGCTCACCGAAGGCGCCGGCGCGGATCGCCTCGGCGACCGACAGGTAGGCGTCCGGCAGGTCGATGTACTTGCCTACCAGGGCGACGGTGATCTCACCCTCGGGGTTGTGCACCCGGTCGAGCAGGTCGCCCCACACGGTCCAGTCCACGTCACGGAACGGCAGGTTCAGCTTGCGGATGAGGAACGAGTCGAGGTGCTCACGGTAGAGGACCTGCGGGATGTTGTAGATAGAGGAGGAGTCCGCGCAGGACACCACGCCCTCCTCCTCCACGTCGGTCATCATCGCGATCTTCTTCTTCAGACCCTGCGGGACCTCACGGTCACACCGCAGGACGATCGAGTCCGGGATGATACCGATGCTGCGCAGCTCGGCCACCGAGTGCTGGGTCGGCTTGGTCTTCAGCTCACCGGAGGGAGCCAGGTAGGGCACCAGGGAGACATGGATGAAGAAGATGTTCTCCCGGCCGACCTCGTGGCGCACCTGGCGGGCGGCCTCCAGGAAGGGCTGGGACTCGATGTCACCGACGGTGCCGCCGATCTCCGAGATGACCACGTCCGGCTTCACACCGTCGGCGCCCGGCTCGGCCTGGGCCAGGATGCGGGACTTGATCTCGTCGGTGATGTGCGGGATGACCTGGACGGTCTTGCCCAGGAACTCGCCGCGACGCTCCTTGGCGATGACGGTGGAGTACACCTTGCCGGTGGTGACGTTGGCGTTCTGGGTCAGGCTACGGTCCAGGAAACGCTCGTAGTGCCCCAGGTCGAGGTCAGTCTCGGCACCGTCGTCGGTGACGAAGACCTCACCGTGCTCGAAGGGGTTCATCGTGCCCGGATCGACGTTAAGGTACGGGTCCAGCTTCTGCATGGTGACCGTGAGCCCCCGGGAGACGAGCAGCTGGCCGAGGCTAGCGGCAGTCAGTCCCTTCCCCAGTGAGGACACGACACCGCCGGTGACGAAAATGAACTTGGTGTGCTGTTCGGTGCGGCCTTGTGACACGTCAACTCCCGTAATGGATCCGGATAAAACCTACGGGGCTTCAATCTAACACAGCTTGGCGTTCTAGCCCGCACCGACGGTGGTCGCTGCGGCGCTCGGGGTCACCCCGTAGGACCCCGAATTGCCGTCGAGTTGCTCAGCTACCGCACGGACGGTGGTGATCCGGCCTGCGACATCGGAGACATGGTCGACTGTACTGATGCTCTCGGTCGCACCCTGATCGGCCCGGATCAGGCCGATGGCGCCGTTGGGCTCGGCCGAACCCTGTCCGCCGGCCAGCACAACACCACCGGTGGTGGCGTCGAGACCAGCGGTGAGATCGGCGACGAAACGGGTCGAGTAATTACCGTCCCCGTCGCCCTCTGAGGCATCACCAGTGACGACCACGACGGCATCGACCTCACCGTCGACGGCGGAGATCGCCTCAGCGCCGTCGGCGAAGAAACCGGCGTTGTCCAGTGCGCCGACGACCACGGCCCGGTCGGACTCGCTGGCATCTCCGAGAGTCTGACCCAGCAGCTCGCCGGTGTGGTAGCCGGGGTCCAACCGGTCCTCGGAGAGCGAGGCCCCGGCCGGCAGCGAAGAGGCGGCGATGGACTTCAGCTGGTCGCCGGAGCCCGGGGCGGTGGCGTCCTCACTGAGCTGCACGGTGCCGGCAGCCTCTCCCCCGGCGGTCGCGATCAACTCGCCGACACCGGTCACCGCAGCCTCATCGGTGTCGGCGGTGGCGAGCACCAGGACGTTCTCCCCGTCCAGGACTCCGTCGAGGATCCCCTCGACGGAGCCGTCGAGCAGTTCGTCCGCACCTCCGACGGAGGCCTCCGCGCGGTCGGCACGCACGGTCTCGGCGTCCAACTCGGTCCGGGTCTCACTGTCGACCGCGGTAGGGCCGCCCTCGACGTTGGGTGCCAGGACGTAGAAGCCCAGCAGCGTTCCGGCGGCGATGCCTGCCGCGGCCAGACCCGTTCCCTTACCCGCGCTCATCAGAAGAGGTCCTGGAAACGCAGGGCGATGTTGTTCCAGCTGTCGATGAGGTTGTCCACGAAGCCTTCGGAACCACTGAGCCCGGCGATGAGCACGATCACCACGAGCGCCAGCAGGACACCGAGGACTGCCCACAGCCAGCCACCGCCGGAGCGGGACACGCGGTAGAGCTCGGCGACAGCACCGGAGTCGACCAGTCGGCCCCCGACACGCAGTCGCGACAGCATCGCCGAGGGGGTGTCCGGGGACTGGGCGGTGTCGAAGATCCGGTCCAGGTCCAGGGTGGGTCCAAGGTTCACCACCATCGACGCACCGTGGTAGTCGGCCAGCAGCAGGGCCAGATCGGTGGCATCGGAGGTCGCCGCCGGGAAAGTCATCGCGCCGATACCGAGATCCTGGATCCGCTCCAGGCCCGGGGCGTGACCGTCCGGCTCGGCCGGGAGGATCACCGTGGCACCGGAGTTCAGTGCCTCGGTGGAGATCACCTCGGGGTCACCGACGATGACCTGCGGCTTGTAGCCCTGCTTGATCACGGCGTCCACCGCCGTGTCGACGGCGATGATGATCGGGTCGTACTCGCGGATGAAGTAGCGCAGCGACTTGATCTTCTCGTCCAGCTGCGGATCGGAGCTGATGACCAGGACCTTGCGGTCGTCCATGTCCACACCGGTCTCCGGCACGCCGAGGCCATCGATCAACAGCGGAGCCTCGGAACGGACGAACTCGGCGGTGTTGCCGGTGAAGGCCTCCATGTGGTCGGCGAGCGCGTCACGTGCCTCGGTGAACCGGGTGGACGCGGTGTTCTCGTCGAGGAGGTCGCCCTTGCCGATCGACCGGTCGCCGTAGAGGACCTTGCCCTCGTGCAGGCGGCCCTTCTTGCCGTTCTTCACCCGTTCGACGATGCCGGGGTCGGCGTTCTCCACCAGGGTGATGTCGGCGTCCAGCAGCATCTGCGGGCCGAAGTTGGGGACGTTGCCCGTGGTGAAGGCGGCGGTGTTGACCACGGCAGACACCTGGGCGTCAATGAGTTTCTGGGCCAGTGCCCGGCTCACATCAGGTTGGTCGATGACGGCGATGTCACCCTCGTGCAGGCGTCCGGTGCCCTTGTTCCCGGTGCAGTCCCGGGTGTGGCCGTGGATGCCGGGGGTGTCGGTACGGGAGAAGATCATGCGCACCATTGTGACCGGAGTGACTGGCTGGACTCGGTAGGCGCGCCGTAAGGGGGGTGAGGCTTCTTTCGGGATACCTACTCAGGGCAGCCTCGTCCCGCGCCTTCTACAACGCCTTGTCCAGTACGTTATCCACTGCCTTATCCAACGCGGTCGCCAAGGCGGAGACCGGACGGGTGTCTAGCCTGGCCAGGACCACCGGGACCCGTACCGTCGGGTCCGCCAGTCCACGCACCCGCAGACGCTGGCCTACTCCCGCTGCTCCCCCGATTCCCCCGGCTTCCCCGGTTCCTCCGGTACCGTCCGCGGGCACGACCGCCGCCCACCGCCCGGTGGCGGCCAGGGCGCGCAGCGCTTCCACCGAGTCCGCCTCGGCCGCCGGTGCCACAGGCACGCCCGCATCGGCCATCGCCCGGTCGAACTCCTCGCGCGCCCGCATCCCCGGGGACAACACCGCCACGGGAGTATCCACCAGATCCGCGCCGGTCATCATGGTCTTGTCCTCCGGCACGAGATCCTCGGCGGCGAGCAGCACGAAATCCACCGAACCCAGGTCAGTGACGTGCAGCCCTGTCACAGACTGCGCGGATCCCAGCGCCGGGTGGATGATCCCGGCATCCAGTTCCGCGGACTGCAGCTTCGCGAGGATCTCCTCGCTGCGCAGCCCGGCGACCAGGTCAACGCTGACTCCGGGGTTCTCCCGGCACAATGCCTCAAGCACCGCCGTACCGCGGCTCAGTCCAGCGGGGATGACACCGAGGCGCACCGTGGTCTCCAGCTGCCCACGCCGGGCCGAAAGGTCCTCCACCAGGGCACGGTGGTCGGTGACGATACGTCGGGCGTAGCTGAGCACCAGTTCGCCTTCCGGGGTCAGCCCACGGTAGGTCGAGCGGCCGCGGTTGACCAACGGCACCTTGAGCTCGGCCTCGAGCTTGCGGATCGCCTCCGACAGCGTCGAGGTGGTGACGAAGCAGGATGCCGCGGCGCGTCCGAAATGGCGCTCACGGGCCAGCGCCTCGAAGTAGCGCAGTTGGGTGAGCAGCATCTAGGCGCCTGCTCCGGAGTCGGCCGGGACGGGGGCAGGAAGCTCCTGTTTGGCGGCCCGGGCCGTGGCGAGCAGCTCCTCGGCGTGGGCGCGTCCGGTGTCGGACTCCAGGCCGGCGAGCATCCGGGACAGTTCCTCGACCCGCTCATCGGCGTCCAGGGTGCTGACGCGGGAGACCACGGAGTCGTCGGTGGCGGATTTGGCGACGTGCACGTGCGCGTCGGCGAAGGCGGCGACCTGAGGCAGGTGGGTGACCACGATGACCTGGTTGTCCACGGCCAGCCGGGCCAGACGTCTGCCGATCTCCACCGCGGCGCGTCCACCGACCCCGGAGTCGACCTCGTCGAAGACCATGGTGCGCCCGCTCCCGGCGAGGATGACCTCCAGGGCCAGCATGACCCGGGACAGTTCACCACCGGAGGCGGTCGCCGCCAACGACGAGGGCTTCCCACCCTGCACCAGCAGGAACTCGACGGTGTCGATCCCGTCAGGTCCGCAGTCGGCGGTGCCCGGTGTCCCCACCGCGGTGACCTCGACGCGGAAGGAGGCGCTCATGTGGAGTCCGGTGATCTCGGTGCTTACGGCCTCGGCGAAGCGCCGTGCGGCCTCCTGCCGGGCGCCCGAGAGTGTCCGGGCGGCCTCGAGCATGGCCTCGCCGGCGGCGGTGACCTTCTCGGCGAGTTCGGAGAGGGCGTCGCCGGAGACGTCGATCTGTGCCAGACGTTCCCGGGCGCGGTCGCGCCAGAGCAGCGCACCGTCGGCACCGGTGGTGCCGGGCAGGGTGCCGGGCAGGGTGTCGGGCGGGGTGTCGGGCGGGGTGATGTCTGGGGCACCGTCCGGGGAGTCCACGGAGGAGGCCTCGGCGTACTTGTGCAGTTCGCGGAGTTCCTGCTGGCGTGACAGCAGCCCCTCCAGACTTTCCGGGTCCGGGACATTGGACAGTGCCGCGCCGATCTCGGTGGAGATGTCACCGACGTCGGCGAGTACGCCTTCCAGGCGGGTGACCAGCCCGGCGAACCGGGGTTCGGAACCGGCCACACCACGCAGCGCGTCCACCGCAGCGGTCAGTGCGTCCACCGCCGAACCTCCGTCGCCGACGGCGGCCTCGTCCCCACCGTCGATGGCGTCGAGGGCGGCGGACGCTGCGGTGCGCACGTCGTCGGCATCCTGCAGTCGACTCACCGTGGCCTTGATCTCGTCTTCTTCCCCGGGCTGGGGGTCCACCCCGTCGATCTCGTCCAGGGCGCGCCGAAGGTTGTCGGTCTCCAGGGTCAGCTCCCGGCGACGCAACGTGCGTTCATTGAGGTCTCTGGCCAGCGTGGCCCACTCTCGCCGCAGCCGGCGGTAGTCGCGGCGGGCATCGTCCAGTCCGGCGAAGCGGTCCAGGTTGCGCAGCTGACGGGTGGGGTCGAGCAACTGCAACTGATCCGACTGTCCGTGGATGGTCAGCAGTCGGGAGGCGACGTCGGCGAGCACCCCGGCGGCGACGGTGCGTCCGGCAAGGTGGGCGCGGGAACGTCCGGAGGCGTTGACGGAGCGGGAGACCACGACATCACCCTCGTCGACGTACCCGCCGACGTTCTCGACGAGTTCCTGGACCTTGGCGTCGTCGCCGGTGTGGAAGACACCGTCGACGGTGGCCCGGTCGGTGCCGGCGCGCACCCGCTGGGCGTCCGCCCTCGCACCGGAGAGCAACTTCAGGCCGGTGACCACCATGGTCTTGCCGGCGCCGGTCTCACCGGTGACCACGGTGAAGCCCTCGGCGAACTCGGCGACGGCTTCCTCGATGACTCCCAGATTGCGGATCTGCAGCTCAGTCAGCATGCGCGTCACCGTCGCGGCCCACGCCACCCCGTCACCGGGAGGCGGAACTTCTGCACGAGACGGTCGGTGAAGGGCTCGGTGTCCAGGCGTACCCAGCGTACGTCCTGCGGACCCCGGCGGATCTCCACCCGGGCACCAGGCGGCATGTGGATCTGACGGAAGCCGTCCATCACCGCGGTCGCCGGCGAGGTCTGCGGGTTGGTCTCCACCGCGACCGTCGAGTCCGGGCTGACCACCAGCGGTCGGGCGAAGAGGGTGTGGGCGTTGGACGGCACCACCAGGATCGACGCGAGCTCCGGCCAGAGGATGGGCCCGCCGGCGGAGAAGGCGTAGGCGGTGGAACCGGTGGGCGTGGAGACCAGCACGCCGTCGCAACCGAAGGAACTCACCGGACGCTGGTCGACCTCCAGGATCGTGTCCAGCACGCCCTGACGGTTCATGTTCTCCACCGAGCACTCGTTGAGCGCCCAACCGGTGCCCAGCACGCGGCCGTCGATGTCGCGGGCGGTGATCGAGAGCGTCATGCGGTTCTCGATGCGGTAGTCCCCGGCGATCACCCGGTCCAGGGCCTCCTCCAGGGAGTCCTGCTCCCATTCGGCGAGGAAGCCGATGTGTCCGAGGTTCACGCCGAGGACGGGGACGTCCTGGGCGTGGGCGATGTCCGCGGCGCGCAGGAATGTGCCGTCACCACCCAGGACGAGCACCAGGTCGACGCCTTTGGCCGCGTCGGTGGTGTGCCCGTAGCGCGGGAAGCGGCCGAGGATCTCGTGGCGGGCGACTGGCGCTGGGTCGCCGGTGGACATGACCCGCACGGTGAGTCCGCCGTCGGCGAGCCGCTGGGCTGCTGTGGCCGCCATGCTCAGTTTGTCGGACGCGCCCGTGTGCGCGACGAGCAGCACCTCCCGGACGGGGGCAGCAGCGTCGGCGATCTGCTCACCGCCGTCCTCGGCCGGGGTGGCGGCGGTATTGTTGACCTCGTTGACCTCAGTCACTGCGGACCCTCCTTCACTGCGTCGGCGACCATCGCTTCCAGGGCCTCATCGGACGGCGCGGTTGCCCCGCCGTCCTTGACCAGCCACAGAAAGTATTCCACGTTTCCGCTGGGACCGGGCAATGGTGAGGCGGTGACGGCTCTGGTCGACAGCCCGTGGCGTTGCGCCGCGCGGGCTACATTCAGTGTAGCTTCGACCCGAAGTGCCGGGTCCCGAACGACCCCACCATGTCCCAGCCGGTTCTTCCCCACCTCGAACTGGGGTTTGACCATCGGCAACAGGTGCCCACCGTCGGCCACGCACTCTGCCAGGGCCGGAAGCACCAGTTCAATGGAGATGAAGGACAGGTCACCGACCATCGCATCGGCAGGTCCACCGAGCTGGTCGGCGGTGAGGGTGCGCACGTTGGTGCGGTCCAGGACGGTCACCCGGTCGTCATTCTGCAGCCGCCAGATCAGCTGGCCGTAGCCCACGTCGACGGCCAGGACCTCAGCGGCTTCACGGTCCAGGCAGACATCGGTGAATCCACCGGTGGATGCACCGGCGTCCAGGATCCGGCGTCCGGCCAGGGTGAGTCCGTCCGGTTCAAAGGCCGCCAGGGCCCCGAGCAGTTTGTGTGCCCCGCGTGACGCCCAGCGGTCATCCTCACTGGCTGCCACCCGGATAGAGACGTCCCCGTCGACTCCGGTGGCGGGTTTCGTGGCGAGGATGCCGTTGACGCTGACCCGACCGGCCTGGATCATCTCGCGGGCGTGTTCGCGGGAGCGTGCGTCCTTGCGCTTGACCAGTTCGGCGTCGAGACGCTGCAGTCGTCTTCCCTTGTTCTGCTTCGCCATCAGCGCCCCTCAAGTGCGTCGTTGATCAGTCGGTGAGCCTGCTCCAGCAGCGCTGCTTCGTCGTTGCCCTCGGCGTCGGATGACAGCAACCGGTCGACCTCGGCGACCAGCTCGTCGACGTTGGTCGGTGCCCCGGGAACGGGTGTGCTGCGTTCGGGCTCAGTCTGGTCGGTCACCGCCATGCCTCCAAGGCTTCGGCTGCGGCAGTATCACCGTCGGCGGGGTGGACCTGTGGTGCCTCCGCGCCGGCGTCCAGCGCCGCCCACGACAGTGGGGCCGCGACGGCAACGGCCTCTGCGGCCATCACCGCTACCGGTCCGGTCTCACCGGAGTGCACGATGATCGCCGTGGGGTCATCGAGGGTGCCCGTCGTGGCATTCCACCCGGTGAGGTGGTCGCGCAGATTCGCCGCAATGTGGGTTGGTCGGTGCTCGGTGGTGAGCAACTGGGTGTGGGTCGCCACACCGGTGAGCACGCAGAGCGTGTCGATACCGGCGGCGATTCCTCCGGCGATGTCGGTGTCGAGGCGATCTCCGACGGCCAGTGGGTGCTTTGCTCCGGTGTTCGCCACAGCGGTGTCGAACATGGGGGCCAGTGGCTTGCCTGCGCTGTACGGGGTCACCCCGGTGGCGCTGGTGACGGCGGCGACCATGGAGCCGTTACCGACGAGGAATCCTCGTTCGGAGGGCAGCGTGTTGTCGAGGTTCGAGGCGACGTGCAGTGCCCCGGCACGGATCGCCAGGGCTGCCTCGGAGAGTTCCGCCCATCCGTTGTCGGGGCTGTGGCCCTGCAGGACCACGTCCGGTGTGCCTTGCGGACCATCCGCAGAATCGACGAGAGTGAACCCGGCCTGTCGGGCGAGTTCCCGGAAAGACTCCGCTCCGACGACATAGGCACGTGGATCCGTGCGCCCCTCGAGCAGACCGGCGGCCAGGACGCACGCAGCCTGGGCCGAGGTCAGGACGTCATCGGCGGTGGCGGAGAAACCGAGGGAGCTGAGGTGCTCGGCGACCTGGCCGGGTGAACGGGAGGCGTTGTTGGTGATGAACACCAGTCGCCGACCGTCCAGCCCCTGATGGGCACCGTCGATCGCACTACCGCCGGCGAAGACGGTCCCGTCAAGGTCGACCAGCAGGACGTCGTAGCCGTCCAGTACGTCGAGGCCAGCCTGGGCCGGTCCGCGTGTGGTCATGACTAGGCGCCCCCGAGCTCGCGCAGACGCTCGTCGGTGTCGAGGACGTTCTCGGTGTCCATGTCCTTGGCACGGTTGAACCACTGGCGTGCCTGGTCGAGGTCGCCGGTGGCCAACAGGGCGTCGGCGAAGGCGTAGGTCACACGCAGAGCGGTAACCGGGGGAAGATCGGTCGACTCGGACTCGGGGCGGAGAGTCTCCAGGGCCGCGCTGTAGTCGCCGAGGTCATGGTGGGCTCCGGCGATCACGATAGCCAGCTCAGCGCGGCCTTCCTCGTCGAGTTCCTCAGCCTCAGGCGTCTGGCCGAGTTCGATGGCCTTCTCCGGTTTGCCGAGGCCGCGCTCGCAGTCGGCCATGACCGCGAGCAGGCCCGGGCCACCGGCCATACGGCGTGCGGCACGCAGCTCGGAGAGAGCTTCCTTCCACTCGCCGGCGTGGTAGGCGGCGATGCCGAGGGTCTCGCGGGTGATCGAGACACGACCACCGCGGTCCTTGGCGGCGCGGGCGTGGGCGAGGGCCTTGTCGGCGTCGCTGTCCATCAGAGCTGCGGCCATGATCAGATGGCCGGCAACCTTGTCGGCATTGTCCTTGGACAGGCTCCGAAGCTCCTGGCGGACGCCTGGGTCAAGCTCCTTCGGGTTGACGTCGGAGGGGATCGCGGGCTCGTTGTCACGGAGGTTGAGACGTTCCTCGCGGTAGCCGGAGCGCTGCGGGCCGTTGTGGCGGTCGCGACGACGATCGTCATGCTGGCCGGCACCACCGCGATTGGCGTGTTGCGGACGGCCGCCGCGGTTGTCTCCACCACGACGATCATCGCGGCGCCCACCTCGGCGGTCGTTCCGGCGGTCATCACGGTAGCCCCCACGACGGTCATCGCGACGGTCGTCACGACGGTCGTCACGACGGTCGTCACGACGGTCATTGCGGCCGCCGCCCTGGTATCCACCGCGACGGTCGTCCCGGCGGTCATCGCGGTATCCCCCACGACGGTCGTCCCGGCGGTCACCACGGTATCCCCCACGGCGATCATCGCGACGGTCATTACGGCCGCCGCCCTGGTATCCACCGCGACGGTCGTCCCGGCGGTCATCGCGGTGTCCCCCACGGCGGTCATCCCGACGGTCGTCGCGGTATCCGCCGCGCTGACCTCCCCTGTTATCTCCTCCACGTCGGTCGTTACCGCCGCGGTTGTAGCCTCCCTGACCGTTGCGACCGCTGTGGGAGGAGCGGTTGTCGCCCCCCTGATGACCGCGCGATCGATTGTCGCCGGAAGACTCGCTCATGTGTTTCCTCTTTCTCACAGTATGTACCTCACCGATTCTAGGTGAGGGCGCCCGGACAGCCAACCATTGGTGCACGGTGGTCTGGGGAGACCTCCTCCGGTGGAATCCACCGAAGGATGGGGGTGCAGTTGCACCCCGTTGCACGAAGAAAGACCCCGGTTGCAGACGACGGTGATGTCATCAGCAACCGGGGCCCAACCCCATTCTTCAAATTTAA